>JAILDN010000019.1 GCA_024689425.1 Methanobrevibacter sp. | reverse complement strand
TATACTGATACTTATGATTTATCCAGTGATGACGTTTACGGATTATATCCGTCAATAGGTTTTGATGCAGGCTGTCAGTCCATATTCAAAGCTATATTTGCAGGAGCCTGTTTATCAGTAGTGCCTGAAGAAATACGTCTTGACATGGCGAAACTGAACAGTTACTTCATCACTCAGAATATCACTCATACCATAATCACAACACAGGTGGGTAAACTATTCGCTGAAAGCGTAGAAAACACATCCTTAAAGTACCTCTTTGTCGGCGGTGAGAAATTAGGCGAATTTGAAAGTCCTGATAATTATATTCTGGTTGATGAATACGGACCTACAGAAACCAATAACTTCATTACATCAATTAAAAATTCAGAAAAGTCCGATTACTCATCTATCGGTTATTTAAATTATAATTCAAAAATTTATATTCTTGATAATATGTTAAGACGTGTGCCGTTCGGTGCTGTGGGAGAATTATGTCTTGCAGGTTATCAGCTTGCTGACGGATACATGAACAGGGATGATGAAAATGCATATTCATTTATTCACAATCCTTTTGATGATAATGATGATTACAGTGTAATGTATCGTACAGGAGATATTGTAAGGCTATTGGATGACGGATCCCTTGCTATTGTAGGTCGTCGTGACAGTCAGGTTAAAATAAGAGGAAACCGTGTAGAATTATCTGAAATTGAATCAGTTCTGCGTGAATTGGATTATGTTGACGATGTAACTGTTCAGGCAGTTAAACATGAAAACAGTAATGAGTTAGTGGCTTATCTGGTTGTTTCGAAAGATACTGATGAGGATAATCTCGCAAATAATGTTCGTGAATATGTAAGGGCTCACAAACCAAGTTATATGATTCCTTCATTTGTCATAACTCTGGATAAACTTCCTTTAACTGTTAACGGTAAGTTGGACAAGCATGCATTGCCTGAAGTGGATATGGGAGAATTACATGCAGAGTATGCCGCTCCAACAACTGAAACTGAAAGAAAAATTGTTGATGTTTTCAGCGTAATATTTAATCAGGAAAATATTGGCGTGTCTGATGATTTTGTCCGTCTTGGCGGGGATTCCATTAAAGCCATTCGCATTGTTTCCTTACTTCAAAAAGAAGGCATATCCTGCACTGCCAGAGATATTTTAAATTATAAGACTCCTTATACTATCGCTCAGAATATCAGTGAGGATATTCAGGTGTCTTACGATGCAACTGAAGGAATTGTTGATTTGCTTCCTATTCAAAGTTATTTCTTTGATAAGGTCAATAAGAATGATTACGTCCAAAGTTTCATTGTCGAGTCTTTCGATGATTTGGATATGAATATTCTGCAGAATGCATGGAATAATCTGACAAATCTCCATGACATGTTAAGAGTGAATTATCATCTTGAAGATAATGCAGTTATTCAGGAAATCATGCCGTTAGATACATGTGTTTGTGAAATTAATGAATTTAACGTTGATGAGGATTTAAATCAGAATATTTATGAAATCATGGACAATGCAATCAGTTCTCTTGATGTTTATGATAAACTGATGGATATTAGCCTGGTCCGCTTTGAAGGAAAATCCTATCTCATATTTGTTATTCATCATTTGATAGTTGACGGTGTAAGTTGGAGTACAATACTTGATGATCTGACTCATATTTATAATAAACTGGTTTCTGGCAGTGAAATTGATCTTAGAAGACCATATCCTTATAAATTATGGGTGGAGGATGTAAAAACATTACTTGGTGATATTTCCGAAGAGGAAAAAGAGCATTGGATTGAAATTAACAGTTTACTGGATGATTCAGACATTAAAGGCAAATCCAAACAGTTTGTTTTTGCAGTTGAAAACGCAAGTTATGATAGCAATAACATTTTAATGTTGTCTGAAGAGGAATATCTTGCATTAGGTATTGCTCGTGCTTATAAAAGGACTTATGGAAGAAATATTATTTTCAATCGTGAATCTTATGGTCGTGATGAAAGTCTGGCGGATGTTAATAGGACTGTAGGTTGGTTTACTAGCAAATATCCTGTTTCCGTTGAGGTAGGAGATGATTATGATTCAGTTTCATTAATATCTGATGTCTGTAAACTTAAAAAGGCATTCAATGAAATCAAGAATTTAGGTTTAAACTACTCTTCATTGATATATACTGCACATGAAATGGAATTTAAACATTGTCCTGTCACTTTCAACTTCTTAAGTAGTGAATTTGAATTTAAAAATAGTCTATTCAAATCATGTAATATGGATTCATCTTTAGAGCATAATATTGAATTTGAAACTACAGAAGAGGATTATTATGGTATTGATTTAAATATTTCTCAGGAACAGGATAAATATCTGGTATCAGGTAACTGTGCAGATGACACATACCTTGGTGAGAAGCTGTCCGAGTTTATTGATAATATCCGCTCTGAACTGGAATTCCTTTCAGGCTACGGATTGGATGAGAGTATTGTTTGTCCGTTATCAGAAGTTCAATTGGGTATTTATCTCGATGAGAAAGTTAAAGACAAAGGTGTTGCCTATTCCACTATGAATTTTGTTGAATGTG
>JAILDN010000094.1 GCA_024689425.1 Methanobrevibacter sp. | reverse complement strand
AAATAAATTAAAATATTAACTCATGAAAATAATAATTTAGTAATATGATTATAAAAAATATTAAAATGAAATCTAACATCTACATGAAAGCTTCTCGGAAATTACATTAACAATAGTTTTTGCAATTTCATCCTTACTTGCAAGTGGAACAGACAAAACATCACTATCAATAATCAGAACTTCATTCTTATCAGATCCAAAATTACAATCTTCACGGGAAACATCATTAGCAACAACCAAATCAGTTCCTGCATCATTAATTTGCTTTCTAGCACAATAAATAATCTCATCATGAGATATATTGAATTCAGCTTTAAAACCAACTAAAAAAATAGAAGGATTTATTCTTTTAATCTGGCGAATGATTTTAACAGTAGGTTTTAAACTAATAGCTAAAGAAGAATCAGAATCTATCTTTTCACTTTTCCTTTCTACAACTTCAAAATCAGAAACCGCAGCGGTGGATATGAATATATCATAATCTTCAACAATATCAAAAATAACTTCAGCCATTTGTTTAGATGTTTCAACATGAATAACATTAAAAAGTTGAGAAATCTCAACACTAACATTTGCAACAACTAAAGTAACATCAGCCCCCAAAATATAAGCCTGTTTTGCAAGTGCTAATCCCATTTTTCCAGAAGATTTATTAGTTATACCCCTTACAGAATCAATAGGTTCAAATGTTCCCCCAAGACTTATTAATACTTTTTTACCACGAATAATAATCACTTCTTATTCAAATTAATACATCTTAAAGATTCAAGAACAATATCGTCTTTTGATGGGAATTTAGCTTTTCCTTCATTCATAACCGGAGGCATAAAATAAGCGGATTTTTCAGCTTTAATTTTTTCAATATTGCATTCAATTGCTTTAAACATTGAATCATGCATTGATGGAACAAACAAAATAGGAGTATCATGCCCATAAGCAGTAATTAATAATGTAGAAATAGGATTATCTGCTATTTTATGGGCGAATTTACTGATCGTATTTGCAGTTGCAGGAGCTACAAGTATTAAATCCTCTTGAGAATATTTGACATGTTCAATATCCCCAGTTAGTTCAGTTATAACTTCACTGCCTGTTGCGAACTCCATAGAATTTGGATGAATAATATTACAAGCAGCTTCGCTCATAAAACATTTAACATCAATACCTTGTCTTTTAAACTCTCTAGCTAATTTAATTGACTGGCTAGCAGCCACACTACCAGTAACACACAATACAATCATAAAATACCTCTATAACTAGTTTATTTTCATGTGTTGAATAATATAATCAGCAGCAGCCAAGTTTGCTTCATATTTATCAATAGGAGCACTGTACAATATTACATATGCCATACCATTTCTTTCAAACCATAAAGCTTTATGCTGTTTTACGACACCACTTGATGTATTTGAAGTATAAATATACTGCAATACTTTTTCATTGTTGATTTGAATTTCACCGGAAGAAATTAACTCGAAAGAACCATCTGCCTGAATATTGGTATAAGTTCTATTTACAAAAGATTGGAAACTTCCCGTAAACTCTTTCTTCTCAACATTAATGTTGACTTGACCTACTTCTAGTTTATCAACAGAACTTTGTTTTGAAATAGCTATAATTGAATTATTAGATGTTGCTTGAGAAATAACCCAATTAGAAGGATAATTTATAGTAACTCCTCCTTTAGATATAGTCAACATCGTAACTGACTGATTTGAATTACCATTGCCATGATTAAATTGAACATCATTAACAACAATATAGCCAAAAACTGCAATGACTGCAATAATTATCAAAACACCTATAATTGTAATTTTCTTCATATATTCACCATTCTAAAAAAAATAATGACTGTCATGTAGTAGGGGTCTGAGAACCTCCGCCACCAGTAGGATCACTACCGCCTCCGCCGCCAGTAGGATCACTACTACTTCCACCACCTCCGGAAGGGGTTGGAGTAGGATCATCAGAGCTAGAAGACTGAGTAGGAACTCCTGAACCTTCACTGGTATAGTTTTCAGAAGTGGTTGTAGTAGTATTAACTTGAACTTCTTTAACTTCAGGGAATGCCGTATCAGTAACAATAGCTGAGGCAGTATTATTTGTAAATGAATCAAAATCAAAATTAAATACACCAAAACCTGCGCCAACAGTAAAACCAACTGCTAAAATTAAAATAGCAACAAGTTTAAATGTAGTTGAATCCATAGGAGTTTTTTCTTTAAGTTTTTTATCTCCTTTTTTCGGATTAACAATATATTTTTGGACTAAATCTTCTTCTACTTTTTTGTCATTTCTAATAGGTTTTTTTATTTGTTTAGGAGAATCAGAAGGCTTACCTTGCATTGATCTAATTCTATTAGTAGCTTCTCTTGCATCTATCGCATTAAGTCTATCTTCATATTTTGAACGAAAATAAATATATTTTTCTCTGGATATTTTTCCATGACTATAATCATGTTCTAAACTAGCCAAAATTTCAAGAAGTTTATCTTTATCCTTAGACATACTAACCCTCCCTAATCTATTAATAATAACTATTATATGTAAACATTAATTTAAAGTTTACTTAAAATTCGGGGTATGAACCTAAAACTTTGAAAAAATAAGTATTACTTTCAATTTCATTAAGAATATTTTTTATAGATTCATCTTTACAATGTCCATAAAAGTCTACAAAGAATAAATATTTGCCTAAACCTTTCTTAGAAGGCCTAGATTCAATTTTAGTTAGGTTAATATTCTCTTTTTCAAAAATTCCAAGAATTTTATACAGAGAACCTGGACGATCTTCATAAATTGAAAAGATTATGGAAGTCTTGTCATTGCCCGTAGGTTCTGTTTCTTCATTAGATAAAACAACGAAACGAGTTGCATTATTATCAACATCTTGAATATTCGCCCTAAGAATTTCTAATCCATATATTTCTGCACTTTTAGCATTACCAATAGCTGCTTTAGATTTTTCACCTATAATACTTTTTGCAGCCCTAGCAGTACTAACTGCATAATGGGGTTGGATATTATTTTTAGATATGAACTCCTGACATTGGGCAATAGCCTGGGAGTGAGAGTAAACATCATCAATATCTTCCATCTTAGCACCGGGATTAACAATAAGATTCTGATTGATAGGAATAATAATCTCCCCAACAATTTTCAAATCGTATTTATGGGCTAGAGAATCTAGTGTGATTCCAACAGGCCCTTCAATAGAATTTTCTATAGGAACAATACCTTTAACACATTCTTGAGAAACAATACTTTCCATAACTGCAGGAATTGTACAATAAGGCACTAACTCCTCACCGAGCATATTGGCGGCCTCATGGGTAAAAGTTCCTTTTGGGCCAAGAAAAGATATTAAATTACTAATAATATCACCTTAAAAAAAAGTTTGAAAGTATAGCTAAAAATAGCTACACTATGCTTCTAATTTTGCAATTAATCTCAAAACATCAGTCTGTGTTACAATACCGATGACCTTATCATTTTCAACAACAGGCAAACCGTTATAACCTGTATCAATCATGATTTCAGCAACTTCAGAAATGGAAGTATCTTTAGAAACAACAGTTGGGTTAGTTGACATGATATCTTCAACCAATACTTCCTTAATTTGAGATTTTTGGTATTTTTCTGGAACTTTTTTCCTAAAGTCGATGAATGCTCTCATCAAATCTTTAGAAGTAATCATTCCAACTAAATTTTCATCATCAATAACTGGCAATCTACCAACTTTAGCATCTATACTTACTCTTCTAGCATGAACTAGCCTTTCAGATGGGGAAACAGATTTAATATCTTTAGTCATTAAATCTTTAGTACAAATTTTAGCATACTCCCCTTCAACAGCCAATGTGGTAAAATCAGCTTTTGAAACAATACCTATCATTTTATCATCGTCCATAACCGGTACGGATCCAATTCCATTTTCAAGCATTAATTTAGCAACATCTGCTAAAAGCATTGTTTGCGGAACTGAAATTACATCTTTAACCATTACAGAGGAAACATGTAATCTTGAAGCAGGCATGTGTTCGTATTTTGAAGAACCAAGTTTTTTTGCAATGTCTCTTTCTGAAATAATACCCACCAATTCTTTATTATTAAGAACAGGTAAACGTGAAATTCTATTTTTTCTAAGTAATTTAAGAGCATCTGCAAGACTTTGGTCTTTATCTATTGTAATTAATGAAGTAGACATTAAATTTTTAACTTGCATCTTTTAATCTCCCAATTATAAGTTTTTAATAGCTCTTAAAATATCTCTTTCAGTGATAATACCAATTATAACATCATCTTTAATTACTGGTACACCACCAATATTGCTTATTTTAAATAATTCGCAGATTTCACTTATATTATCCTCAGGTTCTGCAATAATAGCATCTTTAACCATGATTTCTGATAATTTAGTTTCTAAAACTTGGCTTGCAGCATTGGTATTTAAGTGATCAAATAAGTCTTTAGCATTTAAGAAACGAATAATATCGGTTGAAGTAACAATACCTAACACTTTTTTAGCAGCTTTAGAAATATCTGCCTCCCCTCCAACGATAGGAATTCTTCTTAAACCATTTCTAACCATGATTTTACAAGCACTTTCGATTGGGGTACCCGGAGTAGTTGTAAATACTTTTGTACTCATATAATCTTGTGCGGTTTTATCATCCATTTCACCTGCAAGGGATAATGCAATGTCTCTTTCAGTTACAATTCCTGCAAGTTTTTCTTCAGCATCAATAAGAGGGAGTGCTCCTATTTGATTGGATAACATAACATCAACAACATCCTTAATAGAAGATTTGTTAGATAAACAAATAACGTCACGTGTCATGATTTCACGTACAGGTTCATTGATAGCTGCTAGGAAGTTATCTTCGTATTTTTTCTCAATAATGTTAAATTTATTTCCTCCACCAAAGAAATCTAATATATCCATTACTGTAACAATACCTAATACTTTACCAGAACCTGGATCAGTGATCGGTAATCTTCTGAATTCATGTTCCATCATTACTTTAGCAGTATCTTTGATACTTTTACTAGGAGGAATAGATATAACATCAGCAGTTGCTATTTTCATTATTTCTCCTTGTTTATCATGAACTTTAGTTTCATGTTCAACAGAGCCTCTATTCATAGATTTTCTTAAGTTAATGGATGTTTTTTCTTTCATTTATACACCTCTAAATTATAATTACACGTTAAAATTAAATCATTTACTCAATATTCAATATTTTATGAATTTGAGGAATGGTGGAAACTTCAAAATATTTTCCAACAATTTCAGAATATTCAAATAAACAAGTGGAAAGATTTTCCCATTCATTTAAAGGACTTGAAGGCTGAATAATAAAATGAAGATTATTTTTATCAATGATTTCTTTGTCAATTTTTTTAATTACCTCTTCAAATGATTCAATTTTTAAACGTGGTAATATAACTACTTTACAATATACATTTATTGACTTTTCTATTAATAAATTTAGTGATTTAATTTCATTTAAAAATATATCTTCTTTAAAATCGCCTTTAAAATGTTCTTTTAGCTTAATATCGAGTGAAACGATGTCTAATTTATCAATTGAATCGATATTTACCGGTAAAGTACCGTTAGTTTCTAACATTATATCAAGATTTGTAAGCTTTGACACTTCGTTGATAAACTCCGGATATAATGATGGTTCTCCACCAGTAAAAGATAATGTATGACAGTCAGGGGTTAAAATACTTTCTATTCTTTCAACCACTTCTTGGGGTGTCATCATAATACCTTCTTTATCTGAAATACTGTTTTTTGTATCACAGTAAGCACAATTCAAATTACATCCTGCAAAACGGACAAAAATTTGCCTTTGTCCAATTAGAACGCCTTCACCTTGAAATGAAGAGAATATTTCGATGATTGGGGCTTTCATAATTATTCCACAAAGTATTTTTTATATTGGGCCCCTTGACCAATTCCTTCATTAACACAGACAGAAATATATTCTAAATTATCATATGTTTCGCCCAATTTACGAGCTAATGTTTCTGCAAAGAATTTAGATAACTCTTCAGCAGAAGTATAAGGAAGTGGTAGGAAGACACAATCAACAGAAGGAATAGTGTATCCTTTACCGTCAATTTTAAAGTATACGCTTTTTTGACTTTTCAAATCAAAAATTGAATCAGATTCCTTGTCAAAATCTTTAATATCAATTAAAGTATTGTATACTGGAATCAATAGTCTATGGTCAAGCTCATCACAAATGGCTTTAGTATATTTTTTAACATCTTTAAAATCAACTACGAACTCAAAATCTCCTGCTCTTTCACCTTCAATTTCAACATCAACAAAATAAGAATGACCGTGGATAAAACCACAAGACTCGTGTCCTGGAATAACATGAGCAGATGAAAATCTTAAATTAGATTGAATACCATTTACTAAAATTTTCATAATAACACCTTAGTTTTACTAATATCTTTCTCAATAGTTTCTAGCTCATCAATGAATCTTTCGGTAACCTCAAAAATCAAATCTTTAAGATTGTCTTCATTAAAAATTTTTCCATCTTCAATATCATATAAACCAATAGTTTCAACATCACTAGGAGTACCCTTATCTTCCAAATTAAGAGCAAAATGAATCTTTGCGGAGCTTAAAGATATGCTTGCTATAGAAATACTCAATTTTCTACCATCTACAAAAATGTCATCACCTTCACGAGTAGTTTTAACACCCTTTTCTGTCAAGATTTCTCTAAAAATCATTACAAGAAGTCTTTGGCGAAGATAAGCGATTCTCATATTAGTTGGTTGTTGGTCAAAAAATTCACATATAAAATTAACCATATAATTTGATTTGATTTCTAATCCAACATCGGCAAAATCCTTTAAATTATCTGGAGTGATATTTACCGGACCTATCCATGTAATTATTGAAGATCCATAAATTCCAAATTCATTAAAAGCCCATGATGGATTAATTTGACTACCATCATATTCAAAAATATCTTCAACATGCTTATGAGTAATATTCATGAATTAATTTTAGGTTATAATTTCATATAAAAATTTGTATTATACTAGGAATTTTTAAAAAAAAATATCAAAAATTAAATTTAATACTTAATACAAAAAGTGTTGTAGAAGGTGTTAAAGTATGGAACAAGTAAGAACAAGAGATTTTATCTACACAACTGATGGAATGTATTTTGCATCTACCAATTACATCCATCCAGAAGATAGATACATTTCCTTTTTAAGATACATTCCTGATGAAAACGGTGATCGTGAAAAAGATGGAATAAGATACAGAAAAGTAGGATCAGAGGAAGCATACTCCTACTTACGTGAAAATTATCCTGATTATTTATATTTCTGTGATGTTACAAATGTTGAAATGATGGGAGTTCCCCTAGATAAGGTTGAAAGAGTTATTAAACCTGAAAATAGATTATTGGGTCTTAAAAAAACTTTTGAATCTGGAGGAGAAGTTAAAAACCCAGAAATTATTTCTAAATTAATGGATGTTTGCGATTTCTTCCATTACATTGCAGGAATACCTTACGAAAACATGGGTATTTCCGGATCAATTTTGCCGGGACTTCAAAAAGATGAAGTTTCAGACTTGGATTATGTTATCTATGGTCTTGATAATCACAGACGTGCAATAGCTGCATTTAAAGAACACAGGAATAAAGAAGTTTATATCAAAGAAGTTGACAAGCACATTACCTTAAATGGAATTACTGATGATTATTGGGATTTTGTATACAATAAAAGAATGAGCGATTCCAGTTTAACAATTGAAGAATTCAGATGGTATGAGAATAGAAAAGCCAATCGTGGAACTGTTAACAGTACATTATTTGATATTTTGGCCACCAAGGATTATGATGAAATTAGTGGTGCTTGGGGAGATACAAGATACGAACCACAGGGAATAGCTAAAATTGAGTGCGATATTGTAAGTGCTCTTGGAGCATTCGATAATCCTTCATTATACACCATCGAAAACTTAGAAATTCTTGAAGGTGTCGAAAAAGATATTAAGGAAGTAGTATCATTTACACACACCTATGCTGGCGAAGTGATTGATGGAGAACACGTCATAGCTAAAGGAAAAGTTGAAAAAGTCATTCAAGACGGAAAAGAAGACTATTATCGTTTAGTTGTTGGAACCACCCGTGAAGCAATAGATGAATATCTCAAATTAAAAGTACCTCCAGCATGAAATTTCCTTTAAAATTAAAAATTAATTTTAAACTACAATAATTACATAACCACACCATATTTACTTATTTTTTAAAAAATAAAGTCTAAAAAACCTCTATTTATTTATATTTGGCAATACAACCTATTATTACAAAATTTAGAGGTGAAATAATGATAAATATATCTTCAATACGTTCACACATGTACTGTCCGATGAAGCTTTATTTACAAACACACATCGATAATGAAGTGAATAATGACATACAGCTAAATCTTGAGTTAAAAAAAATAAAAATAGATACTCAGGATTTAATTCAAAAAAATATGCGGAAATTAAAAAAAGAAATGGGTCTTGCCGAAATAGAAGACATATTATCCGAAAACATTGCAAACTATCTTGAAAGTACATTTTCTTCCATACAAAGAATGGATTTGGGCCTAACAACAGAACAGATTATTGAAATAAATAATGAAACCTATTTTAACATAAAACTTCAGGCACTAAAATCAAAACAAGCCATGGACCTTTTAGGAAAAAACGGTTTTGCAATAGTAGACATGTTCTTTCCAAATTGTATGTATTCTTACCTCTTAAAAGATAGTGAAATGGAAGTTATGGGATTATGTGATAAAATTGAAATCGTAGACGGGAAATATTACCCAATAAGCATCAAACATTCAACACCCCCACTAAAAGGAGTTTGGGATCAAGATGCAATAGATTTGGCTGCCAACGCAATATTGATAGAAGAAGAATTTGAAACCGAAGTCTTTGTAGGTTTCGTCGATTATACAAAAATTAACGAAAGAAGACCTGTTGTAATGGATGTAAATATTAGAAAAGCATTATTTGATATTATCAAAGAAGTAAAAGATATAGAATACAATAAAAAAGTTCCTACAGTAAAAATAAACGATAAAAAATGTGGAAACTGCGAATATAAAAATATATGTTTAAAAGAATAGGGAAAAATCCCTTTCTTTAATATTTAATATTATTGCCCAAACGTGAAATATCAAATACAGCAGTATCTGCAATAGACATTACTGCTATAACTCCCGCCTGAATAGGATCGGTTATTATTAAATCAGCATGCTGCGTAACACTTCCCGGCATATTCAGACAGATTACAATTAAATCATTGTCTTTTTTAACTTTTTTTACCGCTTCAGTAATTTTACCTCCCATTAAAGAGCCGGCAAGAACTAATGCACTAACACGAGGCAATCTGGATATAGCTTCAATCGCCTCAGCCAGATTATGTTCACCAACCAATGGGATTGTATCAATACTTATACGTTCCCCACGTATATTATGCCTGTCGGCTTCTGTAATAGCACCCAAAGCAACTTGAGATACCTGAGCTCCGCCACCGACAATGATGATACGCTTTCCATAAATGTCGGATTGCGAACCATGCAGCTCAACAGATTTTACATCAGGAATCTTTTTCAAATCCTTTATTAAACTATCTATATCATCAACATGCTCAAGTTCTAAATTAATTACACCCAAATTGCTTTTTTCTATATAAAGGTGAGTATAAGAGATATTAATACCTAAACTGATAATAACCTCAGTAATATCATTTAAAACACCTTTTCTTTCATTCGATTTGATTGTAATATTATAATCCGTCATTTTTATGGCCTAACCTTATCTAATTCAGCATGTGCTTTTTTCCACATACGCAAATAATTGTCATCACGAGAGACAGGAATTACATCAAGACCAAGTTCACGGTGTTCATCAATCCATTCCTCATGAAAGACAGGTATTTCTACTTTAATTGGTTCAGAGGTTTTATTTACAACTATAAGATTCCTGTAAGGAAAATCCCATTCTACAATATAGCCTCCAAGACTTACCATGTGATATGGTCTCATAACAAATTTCATAATAATCACCTATAATAATCCGAGCACAATGGCCAATATTCCAAGTAATGTAGCACCAATAATAGTTGGCAATAACTGTCTATTTGTAAATACAGGGGTAAATGCTGAAAATATTCCCATCATGAACACGAATACCAAAACAACGAATATGTTGATTAATATTGTTGGGGAGAATATCGTTGGTGGAATTCCAATAAATAATACTGAAAATAACACACCTAAAGTAAACATTAAAAAGCCTCTTGTAATAAAGACAATTGACCTGTATTTTGATGCATATTCCATGTATGGTCCTTCTATAACATCACATTTGGCTTTAATAATTGAAAACGGATATTCGTTTAAAATTATCATATAACCTATGAAAAATACAATCGCAGCAATTCCACCAGCTACTGTAAATAAGAATGGTCCATGTGCTTGTTGATATGCTACAATATCCTGAAGAAAAATACTCCTGGCTTGTGTTACTGGAGCAAATAATGCCAAATACATTGGGAATGAACCATATGTAATCATTCTTAAAGATCTTCTTGCACTGATATCTTCTATAAATGAACGGGTAGTATTCAGATGAGCAGCACCTTTTACCCTGTCAGGGAAAGGCATTCTAACAGACATTATTGATTTAGACAATGCACCCATCAATACATAACAAATTTCTTCGACTTTTAAAAGGCCCACCACTGCCACCAAACTGGCTAATGCAGGAATTGCAAAAGCATAAGGCGTAAGGGCAATCAATAAACATAATACTACCAAAAAGCATACTATTGGCAATATTTTGTATAATCCAGGAACAGGAGAGGAAGGTTTGATATTTTTCTTATATAAAAATTTAATTGGAGCCATGATTCCAGGACTTGTTACCGGAGGCCCAATTCTCTGTTGAATTCTAGCATGAATATATTTTCTTTCAATTCCCGGCAATAATGTGGATATTAAAAAACAGATAACCACTGTTACGGCTACTGCCAAAATTGAATATAATACAGTACTTTCAAACATGATTCTATCTCCTTATTATTTCAATTGCTCTATCGGTACATGTAAAGCAAGGGTCACACTGTACAATAGACAATTGTGCATCTGTTATATGATCCCCAATACAGGCATATTGCATTGCAGCAATATTCGCCATAGATGGAGTTCTTATAATACAATGTCTAATTCTTCCACTTTCCAAATAATATGAATGATAAAGAGTTCCTCTTGGAACTTCAATATAACTTTCAATCATATCCGTGTCAAACATTTCCCAATCCCTATTAACAACTTTGCCTTCAGGGATATTTGCAATAGCTTGACGGATGATTTTAATTGATTCAAATGATTCAAGAACCCTCATTAACAAGTTTGATTTTACATCACCATCAGGCTGTGTAACTACATTAAAATCAAAATCATCATATTCATACATGGTTGTTCTTAAATCTCTTGCAACACCGGTTGCTCTTAATGTAGGTCCTGTAACAGCCAATCTAATAGCTTGTTTTGTAGGTAAAACTCCCACACCAGTTATCCTTGAAATTAAAATTGAATCAGCTAAAAATCTATCTGCAAATCCAGTCAATCCTTCTTCAATTTTATCCATATCAGTTTTAAGCCTTAATAATTTAGCTTCATCCAAATCACATCTTGGCCTTACTCCTCCAATGATAGGACAACCATACTGAACCCTATTTCCACCAATCATTGCAAGAAGTTCCATTACTATTTCTCTTAAGTAAAATACTCTCATTGAAAAGGTTTCATGAGCTACAGTTTCACAACCGTGAGCCAAATAAAGGAAATGTGAGTGTAATCTTTCAAGTTCACCCATTATAACTCTAATATAACGAGCTCTTTCAGGTATTTCAATATCAAGACCAATTTCTGCAGTCCTGCAGGAATTCCAAACATGTGAATTTGAACAGATACCACAAATCTTTTCTGTTAATGCATTACCCTTTTCAACAGGTAAACCTTCCATGATTCTTTCAATACCTCTATGATTAACACCAATTGTTATTTCAGCTTCCTGAACAATTTCGTCTTCAACAAAAAGCCTTACCCTATAAGGTTCCAATGCAGCTGGGTGAACGGTACCCAGTGGAATTTCGGTTTCAATAATATTACTTCTTGGTACTTTTTCCTCCATTTAATCACCTAATCCGCATCTAATAAAGTTGGTAATAATGTAACCACTCCGGCTAAAACATCTTGAGGCCTTACTGCACATCCAGGGACTTTTGCAGCTACAGGTATGATGTTTTCAACCGGCCCTTCAATTTCCTCAGATGGAATATCTCCATGGATATTCTTATATACTCCACCCATCAATGCACAGCTTCCAGCAGCAACGACCAATTTAGGCTCAGGGATAGCTTCATAAATTGCTTCCAATGGTTTTCTATTTAAATGTGTGACTGGTCCTGTAACAACCAATACATCGGCTTCACGAGGATTCCAGGTTAAGAAAACTTTATATTGCTCAGCGTCAAATCTTGGAGATAATATTGAGTTTACAATTTCAATGTCGCAACCGTTACAGCCTCCAGTATAAACTAACATGACATGTATAGCTCTTGCTCTTGAAAATGATTTAATTCCCATCTATTCACTCTCCTCTGTATTCTTTAACACCGTTTTATCTGAAAGATATGCAGAAATAACTTTAAGCTTATCTTCTGATATTTTAACTGGTTGATTTATTAATTCACTAACGTTAACTTCTTGATCTCCAACTGAATTTGGATGAACTGTTCCTTTCTGTCCATATAATGAATATACCGGACAAAAATCATGACAATAATAGCAAACGACACATTTTTCAGGATTAATTTCGGGTACTTGATTTTTTACCCAGCCTTCAGCAATTTTAACTGGTGTTGCTAAATTTTTCATCTCAATAGCATGAGTTGGACAAACATTTGCACAACCTGCACATCCGATACATGCAGATTCGTCTACTTTAGTTTCTTTTTCAACTGAAAGAGTGGAAATCTGTCTTCTCATTTCCATATCAGTTACCCTATCAGCAGCAAAAAAGATTCTTTTAAAGTTTATAAACGCTCCTTCCAAAGCTACTCTTAGCATACTTCTCATTTAAATACCCTCTATTGAATCTTTAAAATTTCTCTCGAAGATAAATGCATTTGCAGGACAGCTGTTTTTACATGCTCCACAGTAAGTACATTTTTCTTCATTAACTACAAATTCACCATTAATTTCATCAATTGCTTCATATGGACATACTTTATGACATAACCCACAATGCATACACAGTTTCTGGTCAATTAAATTGAAACCTCCTGCAATTTCAGCTTTATACATTGTAGTTTTAGGAATCGCATTAACCGGACAGTGAACAGCACAATTTTCACATAATATACATTTTTCCAAGTCCACTGAAATTGTACCTCTGTTTAATGTAATGGCATCTTCCTGACAGACTTCACAACATATTCCACAGGAAATACAATCATCTGAAACGCTTCCATCCCAGCTAGCAACCTTATATTCTCTTGCATTTGTAACATCACAGACTTGGACACATTTTCCACAGCTTACACAGAAACCTGAGAGTGCCGGAAGTTCAATTTCATCAAATTCATCATAAATGAACATTTCCTCGTCTTCATGTAATGATTTTACCGGACAATGGTCAAGAGCTATGTCATGAGTTGCATCAACATCTTTAGTTGGATCATATCTTAATCTTGACTCGTCCCTTACAAGAGAACCGTTTTCACATAAATCTGCACATAATCCACAGTTTAAACATGATACTATATAACCGGAAGGCTTTTGATTAATCTTATTAACAACCAACTCAAAGTCATCCATGGATATGGCATCCTGCGGACAGGATTTCATACAGTTCAGACATAACGTACAGCTGGTTTTATTAATAATCTGATTTTTATTCATGGATCCGTTTGGACAGACATCACTACAAAGCCTACATTCACTACAAATTCCCTCTGTTCTGTCTAAAACAACATCAATTGCACTTGCAGGACAGTATTGGGAACATCTTCCACAAAATATACATTTGTCCAAGTCCGTTCCAAAGTAAGACCTTGAAACTTCTTTTACTTTACTGACTTTAGACGGAATGTTATCATAACTTGGAAGCAATATTTTCATTGATTCTATGAAATTAATTTGTTTGTCGCGAGTAAATTCGCTTCCGTCAATTCTGGAAGGACATACTTCGCTGCAAACTCCACAGCGGGAACAGATTCCATAAACAATACCATCATCAATATGAATATTATCGGTTGGACAATTATATTGGCAAACACCACAGCCGTTACATTTGGCCCTGTCTATAACATATCCTCCATAAGTGTTTTTGAAAATTGCATCATTCGGACAATTTTCATAACAAATTCCACAAGTAAGACAGCTAAAGGCTTTACCATTAATTAAACGAATTGATTTAGTGGGACACTGTTTAATACAATCTCCTTTTCCATCACATGTATTAGTTGATAAAAACATAATAACACCTCTCAGCTACTCCTTGCAATTAAAAATTTAGACAACAAAACACCTATTAAAGCAAAGACAAATCCACTTGAAATCGGCAAGAAATCATAATATGGGAATTCACCTAATTGCCAGGCCATTATTAATGCAGCAATTATGATTATTACATAAGAGGAAGCTTTAAATGAGGTATCGCTAATATTACCAGTTTTTATTTGGGATCCAACGATTACACCAAATATGAATCCAAATATTATTGGTCCTAACGGAATCATCCTTCATCCTCCTCAGTAAATTTTTTAAATCCTTCAAATGCAATAACAATACAACTTAATCCAGCAAACACTTTCAAACCTACAAATATGTTTAGATAAGGAATAATACCTGCATTTGTAGTGTCTGGATAATGGAGTAAATTCTGAATAGAAGCCGGAACAATATTGAATATGTCTGCTCCAACATTATACAGGAAGAATCCTCCTGCAAATAAACCAATCAAACCGAGAACAATAAATCCTAATGCCCCAATTGATTCGAATACTTCAACATAAAGGTGTGAAAATTCTATAGGTGAATTTCCTAAACCATAAACAAGAAGTGACAGAATCACTCCAGAAGCAATCATCGCTCCACCTTGGAAACCTCCTCCAGGAGTTATATGGCCTCCAAGTATAGTCATTATACCTAAACAAATTAAAATAATTGAAATTGGCAAGGATATTAATTTAAGAATCTGACTCATTGTTTACCCCCCAATTTTCCTCTACCAAACACAAGCAAAACAACTAAACCTGCAGTTAACAATATAATTGATTCACCTAATGTATCATAACCTCTGAAATCAAAGATGACTGTTGTTACCATGTTTGGTGCAATTTGAGTTCCTAAAACATTATAAATATTACTTACACCAGGATTAATTGTGATATTCATGTATTGGGGTGGTA
>JAILDN010000064.1 GCA_024689425.1 Methanobrevibacter sp. | reverse complement strand
TGGATTAGGTACAAGGCAATGAAAAAAATTCATTGATATGTTCTATTAACATATTACATAGTTATGTGAGTTTTATTGTTGATTTAATATTTTCTATAAAATGTTGAGAAAGAATATTATTCAACAATTGAATATGCTATTTTTCAAGGTATTAAGAATAATATTTAAATTATTTAAAAGCAAATATATTCCTATGAATTTGACTGTTATTGGAACGGGTTATGTTGGACTTGTAACTGGGACTTGTTTTGCTGAAATGGGGAATAAAGTATATTGTGTAGATATTGATGAAAATAAAATTAATAATTTAAAAGAAGGGGTTATTCCAATTTATGAACCTCATTTGGCCACAATGGTAATTGATAATCAGGATAAAAATAATTTATTTTTCACCACTAATCTAAAAGAAGCTTTAGATGATTCTAATATCATTTTCATTGCTGTTGGAACGCCTGAAGCAGATGATGGTAGTGTTAATTTAGACTTTGTTTTCACTGTTGCAAAACAAATTGCAGAAAATATAACTAAAGACTCTTTAATTGTAACCAAATCAACTGTTCCTGTAGGTACTGGTTTTAAAGTCAAAGAAATCATAAACGACAATAAAATAAATGACATAAATATTTCAATCGCATCAAATCCCGAATTTTTAAAAGAAGGTGTAGCAATTGAAGACTGCCTACATCCAGACAGGGTAATAATAGGTACTGAAGATGAAAAATCTGCAGAAATTTTAAAGGAGTTATATGCTCCATTTGTCGCAAACCATGAAAGATTCATTTTAATGGATGTTAAAAGTGCTGAAATGACCAAATATGTCGCAAATGCAATGCTTGCAACTAAAATATCTTTTATGAACGAAATTGCTAATATCTGTGAAAAAACAGGAGCCAATGTTCAAAGTGTCCGTCTAGGAATAGGTTCTGATAAAAGAATTGGTTACAAATTCATTTATGCTGGTTGTGGATATGGAGGATCATGTTTTCCAAAGGATGTTAAAGGTTTAATCAATACTTCCGTAGAACACGGATACGTCCCAAATATTCTATCGATGGTTGATGAAGTTAATGAATCCCAAAAAATGATTATTGTTGAGAAAATCACAAATAGGTTAGGCAATGATTTAAGTAATTTTACTTTTGGTGTTTGGGGACTTGCATTCAAACCACAAACTGATGATGTCAGATGCGCTCCCTCAATTACAATCATTTCTGAATTATTAAAAAGAGGAGCGAAAGTTAAAGCTTACGATCCAAAAGCTGTTGAAACATTCAAAAGAGAAGTCGAATCAGACAACATTGAATATGTTGATTCCAAATATGATGTTTTAGATGATGCAGATGCTTTAATTTTAATTACTGAATGGAAAGAATTTAGAACCCTAGATTTATATGAACTGTCAAAAAGACTAAATCAAAAAATTATTTTTGATGGAAGAAATATTTATCCAAAAAGGATTGAAGAAGAAGGTTTTGAACTTTACCAAATTGGATGTTAATTTTAGGAGAAATTAGTATGGAATACGATTATTTAATTGTAGGTGCAGGACTGTTTGGGTCTATTTTTGCACATGAAATGACAAAGAAAGGAAAAAAATGTTTAATAATTGAAAAAAGAGATCATATTGGTGGAAACGTCTATACAGAACTGGAAGAAAACATCAATGTCCACAAATACGGTGCACATATTTTCCACACCAACAACAAGGAAGTTTGGGAATATATTAATCAATTCGCTGACTTTAACAGGTACACTAATTCTCCAGTTGCAAATTATAAAGGAGAATTATATAACTTACCTTTCAATATGAATACATTCTATCAAATGTGGGGGGTTAAAACACCTGAAGAAGCTAAAGCAAAGATAGATGAACAAAAAGCCGAATCAAACATTGAAAACCCTAAAAACTTGGAAGAACAGGCTATTTCATTAATTGGAAAAGACATTTATGAAAAACTTGTTAAAGGATATACTGAAAAGCAATGGGGCAGAAAATGCGATGAGTTACCTTCATTTATCATTAAAAGACTTCCTGTAAGATATACATTTGATAATAACTACTTTAATGATTTGTACCAAGGAATTCCTATTGGAGGATACACTAAAATCATTGAAAAGATGCTTGATGGCATTGAAGTTAAATTAAACACAGATTTCTTTGATGATAAAGAAAAATGGCTAAATGTTGCAGATAAAATTATTTTTACTGGAATGATTGATCAGTACTATGATTACTGTTACGGCGAACTTGAATACAGAGGCCTACACTTTGAATTTGAAACATTGGATATGGAAAACTATCAAGGAAATGCAGTTATTAATTACACTGACGCAGAAACTCCATTTACTAGAATAATTGAACATAAACATTTTGAAGGTTCTGAATCTCCTAAAACCATCATCACAAGAGAATATCCTAAAACTTGGATGAAAGGAGAAGAAGCTTATTACCCTCTAAATGATGAGAAAAATTCCGAATTGTTTAAAAAGTATCAGGAATTAGCAGATAAAGAGGAAAATATCATTTTTGGTGGAAGACTTGGAATGTATCAATACTATGATATGTGGCAGGTCATTGACGAAGCCTTGAAATTGGTCAAATCTATGGACTGAAAAACTGTTGAATTTGAGTTTCAAAAAAAATTTGATAGTGTATATGTTATCATCAATTTAGAAAAACCAATGATTTAATAACTATCATGACATATAATGGTTTATTCAATTCGAAATTTCAAGATTATTTATAGACGATATCAGGAGGCAATTTAAAATGAAAATTACAGTTGCAGGTGTAGGATATGTGGGGCTTTCCCTTGCGGTTCTACTCGCTCAAAAACATGACGTTACAGCAATTACAACTACAGAATCAAAAGCAGAAAAGCTTAATCAGTTCATCAGCCCTATCCAGGATGATGAGATAGAAAGATTTTTTAAAGAAACCCGTGAAGGTAAAAGAACTCTAAACCTTCACACAACCACTGACAAGGAAGCAGCATATAAAAGCGCCGACCTTGTCATAATAGCCACACCAACGAATTATGATGATGTCAATCATTTCTTTGATACTTCCGCTGTTGAGGATGCTATAGAATGGACTTTAAAAGTAAATCCAGATGTCTTAATGGTCATCAAATCAACGATACCTGTCGGATACACAGAACACATTCGTGAAAAGTACAATGCAGAAAACATCATTTTCTCACCGGAATTCCTTAGGGAATCGAAGGCATTATATGACAATCTTCATCCAAGCCGCATAGTTGTCGGATGTGGGGACAATCAGAAAAAAGAAGCTGAAATGTTTGCAAATCTTCTCCTAGAAGGTGCAAGACAAGAGGAGAAAAGAAACAACTCTGAAGAACAAGATATCCCAATATTGATAACACATTTAACAGAATCAGAAGCAATTAAGCTTTTTGCAAACACCTACCTTGCAGTTAGGGTAAGCTACTTCAATGAACTTGATACCTATGCTCAGACCAAGGGGCTTGATACCCAGATGATTATTGACGGTGTATGTTTGGATCCACGTATTGGAGGCCATTACAATAATCCTTCATTCGGATATGGTGGATACTGCCTGCCTAAGGACACCAAGCAGTTACTTGCAAACTATAAGGACGTTCCTCAGACCATGATTGAGGCTGTTGTCCATTCCAACACAGTGCGTAAGGACTTCATAGCTGATGAAATCATTTCAATGAATCCTGAAACTGTTGGGGTTTACAGACTCACAATGAAGAGTAACAGTGACAATTTCCGTGCATCTGCCATACAGGGCGTCATGAAGCGCATTAAGGCGGAGGGAATTTCAATAATTATCTATGAACCTACTTTAGAAAACGGAAGTGAATTCTTCAAATCTGAAGTGGTAAACGACATCGGTCGTTTCAAGAACGAAAGTGATGTAATTCTTGCAAACCGTTTTGATTCAGATATTTTGGGTGATGTAGAAGACAAGGTATATACAAGGGACCTCTTTAGAAGGGACTGAACAGATGGATTAGTTGCTGATAACAGTTATT
>JAILDN010000110.1 GCA_024689425.1 Methanobrevibacter sp. | reverse complement strand
TCCAGAGAAATGTAACTGTAATTAGTAGTTGGATAACTATTTATATATAACTTAAAAATTAAATCATTAATTAATTAAAATTATTTTGGAGAAGGTTAATATGAAAGGTGATGTATATTACGGAAAAGGTATTCGTGAATTAGAAGACCAGTATCCTGAATTATATGAATTAGTGTCTGATTTGAATGAAACTGTTTGGGATGGTAAAATCCTTGATTACAAAACTCAAAAACTTATAGCTATTGGAATTACTGCTTCCCGTGCTGATCCAAGAGCAACTAAAAAACAAATTAAAAGTGCAATTGAAGTGTTAGGTATTAGTAAAGATGAAATTGTTGATGTTTTAAGAGTTGTTTTATTAACATCAGGTATGCCTGCATTTTCAAAATCCCTACAAATTTTAAATAGTGTTTTAGAAACTATGGATTAAACTTCAAAGTTTATTTGAAGTATTTAATCTTCTTTTTTTTGTTTAATGTAGATGTGAGTATAAAAAAACTCTAAACTCACAGTTCATTTTCATTAAAATAATTTTATCTATAATTAAACAAGTACTTTTTTTATAAATTTTAATTTACTTAAGCATTATTTTAATTAAATGCTAGAATAATTTAATGATATTCAGTGATCTCAATATCAATAGTATGTGGAATAATATAAAAAGAATCATACCAACATTTAAAACTACAGTTTTAACAGGTTTTTCCAGATAAATCTCATTTAAATCTATTTTATTGTAATCTGATAAGATTGTGTATAATCCAATTATTAAAGCTGAAATGGTAATTATCGCATAAATTGCAACAATTGAAATGTCAACCGGATTGAAAGCAGGGATATTTTTTAAGGCATGAGCAAATATTGAACTTACTACTGATCCCATTAAATTGATTGTTGAATGTAAGATTATTGGGTAGATAACTTTTCCAGTTTTTGTATAGACATATGCGAAAAATCCTCCTAAAAAGAAAGCATAGAAGAATTGGCTTAAATTTCCATGAAATAGTCCGAATAATGATGCAGATAAAATGATGGATAGTGTTGCACCATATTTTATGGTTCTATCAATTAATAACTTTCTAAAGAATATCTCTTCAAATATTGGTGCTATAATGCTTAGGATGATTAAATTAACATAGGGGTTGGAATTTTGGATTATGTGCTTAATTGGATTTACAATTTCATGTGTCATAAAATTTCCAATTATCATTGTTATTATATTTCCTATAATATTTCCAAACCACATTAATGTAATTGTAATACAGAGATAGAGTAAAAATTTTTTTACAGTCAATGATTCTTTTTCAATTTTTTCCGCTTTTATTTTACGCATTAAATAAACAAAAATTGGAAACGGCAAAATATAATATGAAAAAGCACTCACTATTGTTCGAATATTAATATTTTGGACTAAGTATGGATTATATCTGTATAGAATATTTAATAACAATATTTGGAAAAAAATTGACATTATTGCTAAGATTAAATAGTTTACTCCAATTTTTGAAAAGAATTTTTTATTTTCGTTCAATATTTTCACCTTAATGATGTAAAAAATGTTAAACTTAATTTGTTATATACTTTTTGTTTTAGGTATGCCTAAACTTTATATGTAATAAAAATAATATAATTACATATTGAATTATACATTCAATGATTTTTTTAATTAATAACGGGAGATAATAAGATGAGTAATAAATATATAGACAAAGCTATTAGACATAAGCATGCATTGATTTTTGCAGGTGGAATCGCTACGGCGATTATAGGTAAAAAACTATTGGAATCCGAAACTGTGAAAGACTCATGTACTAAAGGAATGGCTGCAGTATTGTCAGCTAAAAGAGATGCTGAAGAATGTTTCCAGGATATGAGAGAAAATGCGGAAGATATTGTCGTTGATGCAAAAGCAGATGTAAAAAAAGAAATTTATGTTGAAGACGATGACGAAGAATAAATTTCTTCTATTTTTTTAGGTCAAGACAATGAAATATCAAGTAATGTATGATAAAGGAACTCGTTTAAGGGTTCGATCAGGCCAATGGGCTTTCACTCAAAAAGAAGGTTATGGGCTTGCTTCATTACTTTTACAAAATGATTTTATCAAAGAGGTATATACATCTCATAGAAACGGAAGCATCTTAATTTACTATGATGATGTTAAAAATAAGCCTAAAATTTTTGATATTTTAGATTCAATCACTTTTGATGATTTATTTGAAGCGGAAGCAACACAACTTCAAGTTTCAAAGGAAATCACTGATGATTTTATCTTGAAATTAACAAAAATGATTGTTCGCAGATACATTGGAAGACTTTTCCTACCGATTAGAATCAAGAATATTTTAACAATGTATCATTCCTTAGGATATTTATGGAGAGGATTTGATAGTTTAACTGATTTTCGCATTGATGTTGCACTTCTTGATGGAGCGGCTGTTGCAGGTGCCTTATGGCAAAAAGATTTCAAACCTGCAAGCTCAATGATGTTCTTGTTGTCAATCTCCGACGCGTTAGAGGACTATACTGTACAGAAAGCTAAAAGTACTCTAAAAGATAGTTTGGCTCTGAATATTGATACTGTATGGTTAGTAGGAGAAGATGGAACTGAAAAACCGTATCCTGCATTAGATATTCAAAAAGGAGATAAAATCAAAGTCCATATGGGTGATGTAATTCCAGTGGATGGTAAAGTAGTGGATGGTGAAGGAATGGTCAATGAAGCTTCAATGACCGGAGAACCGTTGGCCGTTCATAAAAGACATGGTAAGACAGTCCATGCTGGAACTGTGATTGAAGAAGGCAATCTTATTGTGGAGGTATATTCAATTAATAAAGAAACCAGATTAAATAAGATCATAGATTTAATTGAAAACTCTGAAGATTTAAAGGCCGATGCTCAAAGTAGGGCTGAAAAGTTGGCGGATTCTATTGTCCCATATAGTTTTATTGCAACGGCATTAACCTATTTATTCACAGGTGATGCAAAAAAAGCATTATCCGTATTGATGGTTGATTTTTCATGTGCAATTAAATTGACTACACCTCTATCCGTAATATCGGCAATGCGCGAAGCATCTGATAACAGGATGATGATTAAGGGAGGCAAATTCCTTGAAAAATATGCGACTGCCGACACAATAGTATTTGATAAGACTGGAACATTGACAAATGCGTCACCGAAAGTTGTTCATGTTTTCCCAATGACAAAAAAATACACGCGAGAGGACATTTTAAGAATGGCCGCATGTATTGAAGAGCATTTTGCACATAGTATTGCAACAGCTATTGTAAAACAAGCAGAAATCGAAGGTCTTTATCATGAAGAAGACCACAGCGAAGTGGAATATATTGTAGCTCATGGTATCGTTACTACTTATGATGATAAACGTGTTGTCATAGGTAGCAGACACTTCTTATTTGATGATGAAGGCATTAAAATCAACAAACGTCAAGAAAAGAAAATCAAAAAAGAAGTTGAAGATCATTCTGTAGTTTATTTAGCTATTGATGGAAAACTTGAAGGCCTTATCTGTATTGATGATCCTGTTCGTGAAGAAGCTAAATATGTCATTGAAGGGCTTAAATCATTAGGCATTGAAAATGTCATAATGCTCACAGGGGATAGTGAAAGTGGAGCCAAATCTAGTGCTGAAGCTTTAGGAATCACAGATTATCATTCCCAAGTATTGCCGGAAGATAAATCAAGAATTGTTGAAGAACTTAAAGCAGAAGGTAAAACTGTAATTATGGTTGGTGATGGTATTAATGACTCACCTGCACTTGCCACAGCAGATGTGTCAGTATCAATGAAAAATTCATCAGATATTGCACGTGAAGTAGCAGATATTTCTCTTTTATCCGATGATTTATATGACCTTATTACTTTAAGAAAATTGAGTACAGGAATGTTTGATAAAATTAATACTAATTATCACAGAATAGTTGCAGTTAATGGTACTTTGCTTGTTTTAGGTGTTTTAGGAGTAATTACTCCAGCCACATCTTCAATGGTACATAATTTATCTACAATGTTATTTGGTGCATTAAGTACTAAATCCGTCCTTAAGGATAAGGAGTATAATAATGAAATTCAAATTGAAGCTGCTGAAGTGGCTTAGTAATGTAGAATTAATTTTCTACATTTTTTCTCTTTTTTTAAACTTTTAACTATAATTCAGCTATTAGCGTACCGTAATTCCCATTTTTAATAGCTTCGTAAACATAATCAAATGATTTGAAACAAGCGGTTTTTATATCAAAACCTTTTTCTAGATTTGCAACGATTGCTGATGATAGGTTACAGCCTGTTCCATGAAGATTATCACTTTCTAGAAGTTCTTGCTTTTCAATTGTAATTTCGTCATCGATATTCATGGTGTTGATGCCGTCTAGGTGTCCGCCAGTAATTAATGAGTTGCATGGAATTTTTTCAGTTGCCTTTATGGCATCCTCTTTTGTTTTGATTTTTAAATTAGTTAATTTTTCAGCTTCGGCAATGTTTGGGGTGGTTAAAATGGATTTTGGAAGTAAATATTTATTCAATGCACTAGCCAAATCATCTTTGGTTAAATCTCCACCTGATGTAGCAACCATAACCGGATCAACAACTGCTTTCAAATTATATTCTGTTATTTTTTCACTGATTATTTTAATGATTTCTGGTGAGTATAACATTCCTGTTTTGATGTATGTGATGTCATATGCATCTAAAACAGCATCAATCTGTTCTTCCACATAATTGACTTCAATTGGATTAATAGAATAAACTTTATATGGATTTTGAGCTGTTAGTGCAGTAACAACGCCACAACCGTAAACTCCATGGGCCTGAAATGTTTTTAAATCTGCAAAAACGCCTGCTCCTGCTGAAGGGTCAACACCTGCAATTGACATTACAACCATGATTTAGCCCCTAGTAACTTTTAAACGTTCGCTTCCACGGAATGGCTCAACATTTACTTTTAGCTCTTTTAAATATTTTCTAGTATATGTTTTTTCACCATGAATCATTATTTCTCCTAAATCTTGAGCGGTATTAACATCCAATGCCATGAAAAAGGAATCGTGTACCTGGGGATTTAATTTTTTTCTCTCAGCAGCCTGCACATGCTCTTTATAGCTAAAACCTTCATATCTAGTATGTATGGCCATAGGTTTCATGATTATCATGTTTGTTCCCCCGCCTTTTGAAGGAACAATGATGAAATCAAGAGTTTTGGAAGCATCAATCAACATTTGGACATTAGTTTTTCCAATTAATGGCACATCTGAAGGGACGATAATGATTTTTTTTGCCTTTCCTTTGCAATATTTCATTGCTTGCTTTAAGGCTTTATTCAAGTTGGAATTTTCATCCTCTAAAATAGTGCCCACATTTAACTTTTCAGCATAACTTAAAACCTCTTCATCTCTGCTGATGATGAGTATTTTATCGACATGTTTTTTTAATGCATCAGTAACATCATGAAGCATTGCTTTTAAAAGATTTTCCCTTTCTTCTTCAGTTAAAAAAGGTGATAATCTAGTTTTTGCATTTTTAAATTTACTGACTGGAATTATTGCGTAAATATTATCCATTTTAATCCCTTAATATGTTTTTGCGATTAATGCGAGGTATTTTGCATCTTCATCGCTTGCAATACATTTAGCTCCTTTTTCGGCATCATCGTGAATTCCTAAAATGTCATAACCTGTTTTCTCTTCGATTTGTTTACCGCATTCATCGCCACCACACCAGTTGAATGCAACAACATTACCTGCTTCAATTAAATCTGCAACTTCATCAAGGTTTTCTGTAAATTTAACATGTTCCTCTTGGAAATCCCATGCACTTTTGGAGAGATTTTCATTGTATTTATCAAGCAAATCTTTTACATTATCCACTAAATTGTCATCCAGTGAGATTTCAACTTTTTCACCATCGTCTCTTCTCATGGCTATTGTAATGTTATTTTCTAAATCTCTAGGTCCGAGTTCCAATTTTAGTGGAGTTCCTTTCAATTCCCAATCATAGAATTTTTTACCTGGTCTGATGTCTCTATCGTCGATATTAACACGTAAACCTGCATTTTCCAGGTCATTTTTAATCTCTTCGCATTTAGACATCACTTCTTCTTTTCCTTTTTTAAATAAAATTGGAATTATGGTAACTTGGTTAGGTGAAACTATTGGTGGAAGGCGCAAACCTTTTTCATCACCATGAATTCCGATAATGGAAGCGACAACACGGTCTGAAACTCCTGCACAGGTTTGATAGACGTATTTATGTTCGCCGTCTTTATCTTCAAATGTAATATCAAATGTTTTTGCAAAAGTCTGGCCCAAGTTATGTATTGTACCTATTTGTAGGGTTTTTCCATCAGGCATTATTGCATCAAAAGCCATCGTATAATCTGCACCGGGGAAAGTGTCCCATATTGGCCTTTTTGAAATTAAGTATGGAATTCCAAAGCTATCTAGGAATTCTTTATAAATTTCAATAAAGTCTTCAATTTGTTTATCTGACTCTTCTTTAGTTGCATGAGCAGTATGTGCTTCTTTAAAAGTGGTAATTTCACGAACACGAATCAATGGTCTAGTGTGTTTTGTTTCGTATCTGAAAGTGTTAACTACCTGATAATATTTAATTGGTAAGTCAATGTGTGATCTGATCCATAAAGCATACATTGGATAAATTGCGGTTTCACTGGTAGGTCTTAGAGCTAATTTCTCATTCAAATCGTTTTTTCCGCCTTTAGTAACCCAATATACCTCTTCTTCAAATCCTTTTACATGTTCTCCTTCTTTTGCTAATTCAGTTTCAGGAACAAGGAGGGGGAATAAAACTTCTTCGTGGTCTTTATCCAGTAATTCTTTAATCTTTTCCAACATGTATTTTCTTATTTTAAATCCGTATGGCATCCATATTGCCATTCCTTTAATTGGGTATCTTGAATCAGTTATATTGGCTTCTTCTAAAATATCATGAAACCATTCACTAAAATTTTCCACCATATCACCTATTAAATTTTTAATATGTTTTAATATTTGATTTTAATAGCTATTAAATATTAGTTTATTTTGAAAAAATAGTCTTTTATAGAATACAATTTTTCTATTTTTCACAAAATGGTCTTTTATAGAATACTATTTTCCGGTGATGAAAAATTAAAAGAAAAGTTATTTAATATAATTTGTACCATATATAAAAGTGTATAGTTATTTTTTTAGGAGATATTTATGAATCATAGGAAAATACAAATGCCTCGTGAAGTTTATATCGGTCCGGATATTATTTTTGAAACTGCCGATATTTTTGAGAGTTTGCATTTAAACAGGAATGTATTAGTTATTTCTGGCCATCATACTTATGATGCCGGAGCTAAATATGCAATTCAAAGTCTTGAAGAAAAAGATTTTGATGTTGATGTAATTATTGTTGATGATGCTTCTTTTGAAAGTGTTTATGAAGTAGAAGAAAAAATAACTCCAGATACACTTGTTGTTGGTGTTGGTGGAGGAAAAATAATTGATGTTGCAAAATATGCTTCATTTAATAAGGATGTGTATTTTGTTTCTATGCCTACAACCGCTTCACACGATGGTATCGTATCTCCTTTAGCTTCAATTAAAAATCCGAACAGATCTACTTCTGTACAGGCAAATGCACCTATTGCCTTAATTGGTGATAGTAATATTATTGCCCGTTCTCCATTCAAATTGTTGTCTGCAGGTTGTGCAGATTTAATTGCAAATTTCACTGCTGTTAAAGACTGGGAATTGGCTCATAGGTTAAGATTTGAAGAATACAGTGAATCTGCAGCTTCTCTTTCCATAATGTCTGCTAAGTTGATTACAAATAACTTCCAGAATATTAAGCCTGGACTTGAGGAAAGTGCTAGAATTGTCATGAAATCATTGTTTAGCAGTGGTATGGCAATCAGTATTGCAGGATCTTCTAGACCAGCTAGCGGATCAGAGCATATGTTTTCACATTCTCTTGATAAAATCCTTGAAAAACCTAAATTGCATGGTGAGCAATGCGGTGTTGGAAGTATATTGATGATGGCCCTTTATGGAGGGGATTGGAAATTTATAAGAGAATGTCTTGAAGCTGTTGGAGCACCGGTAAACGCTAAACAGTTAGGTATTGCTGATGAAGATATTATTGAAGCATTAACTATGGCTCATACTATCCGACCTGAAAGATACACCATTTTAGGTGATAATGGAATGTCAAAAGATGCTGCCTATGAATTAGCACAAAAAACCGAGGTGATTTAGATGATTACATTGATTGGTAAGGATTTAGCTAAAGAAGGTGTTGAATTTGTTTATTTAGGTCCTGCTGATGAATGTGGTGATTGTAAATTCAAGTCTACTTGTGTTGGTAATTTGGAGGAAAATAGGAAATATGTGATTACTGAAGTCAGGGATAATGAGCAAAAATGTCCAATCCATTCAGAAAATAAGGTCATTCCTGTTGAAATTGAAAGGGCAGAAATTGATATTTTAACTACTTCTAAAAATATTTTTGAAGGGTCAACTTTCACATTTAACGCTCCTGTGTGTGATGAAAATTGTGAATTGCATGATTTATGTTTCCCTGAAGGATTAATTGAAAATGATAAATGTATTGTAATCAAAAATCAAGGAAAACATAAAGGAGAATGTAAAAAAGGTTTTAACCTCAATAAACTTACTTTAGCTTTTGTTATTTAATTTTGGTGTAATTATGAAAAACGCTAGTAAAAATGATTCAAGTAAAAAAAATGCAGGTTATAAAGCTGCCGAATATGTTGAAGATGGAATGGTTTTAGGATTGGGTACTGGTTCTACAACTCATTATTTCATTGAAAAAGTTGGTATGAGGATGGCTGAAGAAGGAATTAAAGTTAAAGGAATCCCTACTTCATTTCAATCATTGTTACTAGCTAAAAAATGGAATATACCAATTACCACTTTAGAAGAAAATGATGTTGATTTGTCTGTTGATGGTGCAGATGAAGTTGACGGCGAATTCAATCTTATTAAAGGTGGTGGGGCAGCTCACACTAAAGAAAAAATTGTTGATTATGCCGCAAAAGAATTTATTGTCATCGTTGATGAATCAAAAGTTGTTGAAAATTTAGGAACTTTTCCTGTGCCTGTTGAGGTAATTCCTGATGCATCACGTATTGTTATTCAGACATTGGAAGATATGGGTGCTGAATGTGAAATTAGGATGGCTCAAAGAAAAGATGGTCCTGTAATAACTGACAATGGTAATTTTGTAATTGATGCTAAATTCAGTGAAATTGAAAGTCCAGCACACTTGGAAATTGATTTGAATTCGATTCCAGGTGTTGTTGAAAATGGAATATTTTCCCAGATGGTTGATCGTGTTATTGTTGGTACCTCTAAAGGTACAAAAGAATTATAGGTGTTAATATGCAAGGTCCAATGAATATGCCGTTTGATTTAAGAGACATTTTTAATAAATCCTTGTTGTTTTTAGGCATTATTATCATAATTTATGCTTTAATTTGGATTTTAGCAAAATTGAATATAATTCCACCTATTGTTTATAGCATCTTTCCGCAATTAGTATTGCTTTTAATTGGAATATTATTGGTTTATTTGGCACTGTCAAAAAAATAACCCTTTTTTCATTTCTTTTTTTTTAATATTTCCTTAAATTAGTTTATAAAATAAGATATCAATTCAGTTGATATAATCAACGTTTTTAAAATAAAAAAAGAAGTAAATGAATAAATCATTTACTTAAGCAGTAATTTTTACTGTATTTGCAATATTTTCATCGTTGTAACTAGATGTAATGATGTATTCACCAGGCATCAAATTAATATTTAATTTAGCTTGGCCGGTAGAATTGGTAGTTCTATTGTAGAATACTCCATTAATGTTAAATGTTACAGTGGTATTTGCTAATGGGTTACCTTGTCCATCAATTAAATTAGCTACAAACGGATCTTTAGTACCGTATTGTTTAGTTAAATCTTCAGCAGATAAAACAGGCAATATGCTAATGTTATTGGCTACTTTACAGTTTTTGTATTCTGCAGTAATAATATATTCACCAGGTTGTAAGTTAAGGTTTAATTTAGCTTGACCTGATGAATTAGTAGTTCTAGTGTAGAATACTCCATTGATGTTAAATGTTACTTTTTCGCCTGCCCCAACGACATTACCGTCTTCACCAACTAAGGTAACGACATATTGTGTTTCATTTCTGTAGTATTTTACAACATCTTTGTTGTCTTTAATTGTTGGTAAGATAGTTATATTATTAGCTGCCATTTCGCCAGTAATTGGGTTAATTGCAGTTAATATGTAGGTTCCTTGTTCTAAGTTAAGGTTTAATTTAGCGGTACCGATTTCGTTGGTTTTACGGGCATATATTACGCCGTTAATGTTGAAAGTCACTTCAGTTCCATTAGCGAGTAATTTGCCTTCTTTGTCGACGAAAGTAGCAAAGTATTGTGTTCCATTTCTATAAATTTTAGTAACGTCTTTTCCAGCTACAGTACTTAAAACAGTAATGAAAGAGTCTACTTTAGCTGGATCGTATTTTTCACTACCTTCATAATAAACAGTTACATCGTATGCACCACTATTCAAATTAATGGTAATTCCAGCTGTACCGTTTTCGTTGGTTTTACGGGTCATGTTTACGCCGTTGAGGGTAACGATTACGGTTTCATTTGCTACTGCAGTTCCGTTTTGAGTTAATGAAACGACAAATTTAGTACCGTTTTTGTAGTATAATATAACGCTCGGTGCTTCTAAATCTACTGCTTTTGGACTGTCTACTGTAATAGTAGCTTGTTCAGTTTTTTTAGCTAATTTTGCACTACCTTTAAATGAAACAGTTATAGGGTATTCGCCATTTGTTAAAATAGCAGTAACGGTTGCGGTACCATTTTCATTAGTTACAGCAGTGTATTCATTTCCATCAATTTTAAAGATTAAACTTTCATTTGCTACTGTAATTCCATTATTATCTTTTAAGATAGCGCTGTATTCGACTTTAGTGGAATTACTGTTGTAATTGTCTGCAATGATTGTTGCAGGTGGCAAGTATGATGGGGAACCTCCTGAACCATCACTGTAGGTTCCTTGTACTTCCTCAGCACCTTGGTATTTGGAATCAGCAAATGCAATGTATGTAACAAATGTTGGTGGGAATGGTAAGGAATCTAATTTGTATGAATTTGGACCAATGGTTACATTGTAATATCCACCACCAAGTAAAAGAGCAATTCTACTTCCAATCATTGTGTTATTGAAAATGTATTCATTTCCAGAACCGTATGCTGTGATTGAAGAGATTTTACAATTTTTGACAGTGTTGTTGTAAACCATATGTCCTTTTGAGTGCATTAGGTAAATTCCTTCTTTTGCTCCATCAATTGTGTTATTGAATATGATTACATTTGGTCCGGTACCATGTCTTACGTCAATACCGTGGTTGACTACATTTGTAATTGTGTTATTTGCAATAATGTCTCTTGGAGATCCAAAGTTGATTATACCATTTGTGTATTGGTCGTGAATGTTGTTGTTGGTGATTATTGAGTCACCTGAGTATTCAATAAATAAACCGAATGATGCACCTTTGATGTCACATCCAGTAATTGTTAAGTTTGTACTTTTGGTTGTGTAAATGCCTGCTGTCTTATATTCTTCGGTTGTTGCTGTAACTTTTGTAGGATTGTATCCTGGATATTGGCTGACAATGTTTAAATCAGCAATTACAACTTTAGTATTGTTTAATGAGTATAATACAGCATAGTAAACAACTGCATATCCTCCATCAGCACTTTGATTTCTTACTTTTTCAGGAACATCTGAACTGTTAAGTCTGTTATATCCGATTAATGTTGCATTATTACCGAGTATTTTAATATTTTTATCAGTGTAAATACAAATATCGTTATAAATTGCATTTGCAGCGAATTTTAATGTATCTTCATCTTTCATTGAATCTATAATACTTTGAATTTGGGTTGATGTGGCTCCTTCAGGGACTTCAAATGTAGTTCCTGTTGGATTTAAAATAGTATTGTAATCAATTGAAATGTTTTTTGGAGTTGGAATGTTTGTAATGTTGGTGTAGTTACTGTTTTCACCGTAAACTCCAATATCATCAGTTGCACTTTGATAATCGGATTCTGCTGTTGCAACATAATATACGAATGTTGGTGGGAATGGTAAATTATCTAATTGGAAAGTATTTGCTCCAATTGTGATGTTGGCATATCCTCCACCTAACAATACACCAATTCTTGATTTACGCATTGTATTATTATATATGTTAACTTCTGATGAACCGTAACAGGAAATTGAACTAATTGTACAGTTGATGAGGGTATTTTGGGTTGCAGTATGTCCTTTTGAATGCATAAGATAAATACCTTCTTTTGAACCGATTATGGTGTTGTTAATTACTTGAACATTTGGTCCGGTACCATGTCTTACGTCAATACTGTGGTTTTTAGCATTAGTTACAATATTGTTTTTAATTATGGTTCTTGCAGATCCAAAGTTTAATAATCCTGTTGTCTTTTGATTTTTAATTTTATTGTCTGAGACTATTCCATCAGGGGAAGTTGTCATATAAATACCCCATGATGAACCTTCAATTGTATTGTTAATTATTTTTACTCCTACTGCTTGTTGAGTATATAATACGGCATTGGAGTAGGTAGTATCATTTAAGCCAATAATTGTTAATCCGTTTACAAAGATATTAGGTGAATTTAATAGATATAAAGTTGCAAAGTTTGTAACTGCATATCCTCCTTCTGAAGTAGGTGCTCTAACTTTAATTGGGATGTTAGAGTTATTTTGTCCAGGGGAGGAATATCCTATTAATGTTGCACCATTACCATTTATTGTAATAGCTTTGTCTACATATATGCAGATGTCTGTATATTTTCCTGGTTCAAAATTCAATGTATCTCCATCAGACATATTATTAATTGTATTTTGAATTGTCGTACTGTTAGATCCAGCAATTATTGTATGAATTGAAGAATTTTGAACATTGTTATTTGAACTTACAGCAATTGGAGTTTCTTGTGAAGAGTTATTTCCAGATGTTTCTTCAGCAAAAACTACATTAGAGCCAATAAGAACAATAAAAATTAAAAATATTCCTAATAATAATTTTTTATTATTCATTTTTTCCCTCGTTATTCAATTAGGTTATTAAATACAAATTAAAAATTTATCATTTCGATATGCATTTAATGTTATAATGTTTAGTTATCTTGACTTAAAAATATTTTCATAACTATGTTATATTCAGTTTTTATGTAAAATAAGTCGTTTAAACAGTTTTTTATAAAAAACTTTATATTTTATAACGATGAATAAAATTATGTATAAATCTATGATTTATGATATGATTTAAAATTCAATTCGAGAGTAGATAAACTATGACGGCTAAAAAAGTTAATATCGTATTTAATATTCTGTTAATATCTTTATTTGCTTTATGTCTAATTTCTGCTGTATCCGCTAGTGGGGGTACTAATTCAACAGTTTCTGCTAATGGTACACATTATATTGTTTCATCAAACTTATCTAATGATGCTATACAATCCATGATAGATAATGCTAGTGTCAATGATACGTTTGAATTCACATCTTCAAACTATAACAATATTACTTTGGTGATTGAAAAACAATTGAAATTTGTATCTAATAATAGTACGGTTAATGTTGCAATATTGCCTTCCAAAAAAGCTTCAGCATTAGGTATATGCAATACTTTCGGATTCTATTTTACAGGTAACAGTTCAGGTAGTACTCTATCTGGATTTAATATAATGGCCCCATCTGCAGATAATGCGGTAATCTTAGATGGTTCATCAAACACAATAATTGAGAATAATACTATTTCAGGAGCTCAAAATAACGTTTTAGTTAGATTGGCGAATAATGTTCAAATAATTAATAATTATATTCATAATGCTACATTAAACAGTATTCAAGTGCAAAATGTATCTAATATTAAATTATTTAATAATACTATAGCGTTTAATGGAAGATCAGGAATTGAAACTTCAAACATGTTCAATTCCAATATTTCTTGGAATGAAATATTTTTCAATTCATTCAATGGAATCTCATTGTATAATAGGTCTTCAAACAACCATATTGAATATAATCATGTTTATGAAAATACTAACGGTATCTATATAAATTCTTATTCAACCAATGATAAGATTTATTATAATACCTTGGAATTTAATCGTATGGATCCTGATTCAGAATTAGGGGGTTTTGAAACAGGAAACGGTCTTTTATTTGGGGAATTTTTCGAAAGTTCCCGTAATAAACTACCAGATATTTCATATAATGCTTTGATACATAATGAAAATTTCCAAGCAAAGAATAATCCTTCAAAAGATCCTTTCAAATTGGGAACCAATTACTTCGATTCCAATGATGGTGAACATACATTCATTTGTCCTATGCTTCTTGCAAAAATCTTAACAATGAATTTTTCTTCTGTTTCAAATGGTATTGGAATTAAAATTTTTGAAGATGACCAGCCAGTAAAAGGTTTTGCAATGTTCAACCAAAAAGTCACTGTAGATGGTAAAGAATATAGTGTAACAATTAAAGACGGTGAAGGTGTTGTAGAAGTTGATTCCAGTTCAGACCATGTTGTTGAAGTTACACATGGAGAAAAAATTCCGGACCATCGTAAAGTTGAAGTAAGCAAATATGAACCTTCTTCTGATAATGGAGGTACTTCTTCTGGAGGTTCTGGTAATGAACAAGGTTCTGGAAGTGGTAATGGTGGAGTATCTGGCTCAGGTTCAGGTTCAGGTACATCAGATTCAACTACAGATTCCAATGATGGTGATGAGGGAACTGTCTCCAATAATAAAAATGGAGATGACATGTCTAATAATATGAACAATTCAACCAGTGTCTCTTCTAATAACCAAGGGAATGTTGTTGCAAATTATGGAACTAACTCTTCAAATGTCCCATCCCAATCCGAATCAGTAGTTGGGGAGCAAGAGCAATCTCAAGGTCAAGAAAATGCAGTGGAATCTGGATCTGTAGAATCCGGTGATTCATCATCTCCTGGAGATTCACAAAAAAACGGAAAGGCATATGAAGTTTCTTCAGTAACTAAAAAATCAAATCCTTTGAATAATAATTCTCCATTGATTGTTGCTGCTGTTATATTCTTGGTGGTCGTATTCATATATGGTTACAGACGTAAAGACGGATTCGAATAAAAATTAAACTCTCTTTTTTCTTATTTTTTTATACTAGTTTTCACAAATATTATTTCAATGACATCTAAAAAACTTATTTTGAATTCAAATAGGAATTTTGAAATTATCGATATAACTTCTGCGATTAATCAGGAGATAGATATTGAAAGTGGTATTGTCAATATATTTTCAAAGCATTCTACATCAGCCATTGTTGTAAATGAAAATGAATCAGGTCTTTTAAATGATTTGGAGTTGATGTTAAATGATTTAATATCCGATAAATATTCTTGGCAGCATGATAGGATTGATAATAATGCAAAATCTCACCTAAAGTCATTTTTACTTTCTTCAAGTGAAACTATTCCGATTTCAAATGGTAAAATGGATTTGGGAACTTGGCAATCAGTATTCTTCATTGAGTTGGATGGGCCTAGAAAAAACAGAACAATCAACTTGAAATTTATTAGTGATTAAAATGAGAAAAGCATTAATAATTTTGATATTTGTCGTGTTAATCATTATAATAGCAATAGCTTTAAGCAATTTGCCTTTTGATGTAACTAACAGTACAAATATGAGTTTTAAACAGATAGATATCCAGATGAAAAAATTGTGGTATTAACTTATTAATGGGGTTAAAAATGTATGATGTTTTAATTGAAAATATTCAAAACATCATTTATTTGTTTAAAAATTCAATCTCAAAAGCTATTACAGGATATTCTAAAGTAAAGTTAGTAATCACTTCAGGAGATATTTCACCAAAGAAACCAGTAATAGTACCATTTTGCGCATCACCGGTTAAATCTGCTGCTCTTCCATAGATAAATGATGGATTTTCACTATCTGATATTTCCATGGAATAGCCTAAGTTTGAAACTACACTAGTCACCACTGATTTGATTTCTGAAAAGTTGGCGGTGGAGTGACAGATTAATCCAGCTAATTTTTTAGAGGTTCTAACTTTATTTTCCCTTGTATCATCAAGATATAAAACATCACCGATTTCAAAGATTTTTTGAGGCAAATCTTCATGTTTATTATCTTCTAAAAATTCCATTAAGCTGTTAATTAGGCTGGTACGAATCATGGTCCTGTCAATTGTAATAGGCCTTGCAACTTGAACATGATCTTCTTCTTTTTGATTCATTTTAGTGTAGTGAGCATCTTCGTTTGTAAGCATTAAGCTCATTACTTCTTGAAATCCTAATCCAATCATTACTTCACGAATTGTGCTTTCTGCTTTAAACCAATTGTTTTCATATGCTACAGTATTAATTTCTGGAAGTTTGGCTTCAACAGAGTTAATTCTGTATTGAACGGCAATGTTTTCAACAATGTCAACTTCATGTAAAATATCAATTCTGTAAGCTGGAACATAGACTTTCAATTCATTATCAGATAAAATTTCAGCATTAAAACGTGCTTTCATTAATAATTCTTCAATGTCTTCGGCATTTAAGTTAGTGCCGCCGATTAACTCATTAGTAGTATCAACATGAACATTTATTTCTTGTGGAGTCAAATCTGGGCTTACAATGGTTTTATCTGAATATTCAACTTCCATACTTTTTATTTTTCCACCAACTTCAGCAAATGATGAGCAGATAATATTCAATGCTTGATTAACTGCACGCTCATCAGTACCGGTTACATCAACAATAATGTTTTTGGTATCCTCTTTGATTTTAGTTAACTCTCCGTTAATGATTGGTGGCATTGAAAGGATGTTGTCATCAACATCTAAAATTAATGGATATTTATCAAATTTTTCGATTAAATGTGCATAATCTTTACCTTTCTCATGTTCAGTTAAGATTTCATGAGGAGTCATTTCTACATCTTTTTCAAGAGGAACAAAGGAATTTTCTTCTTTAGGAGTTGCAATGTATTTATAAGGAGCTTTTACAACATCTGCATTATGAATACCAATAGCAACTTTTTTTCTATCCCTACCAATAACCCAATGGAGATTTTCCTGGAAATCCATAATGTATTTGAGTTTATCGCCAGTAAAATCAACATTATCAATTTTTGCAAATGCAATGTATGGTCTAATTTCAGCAACATCATCAGATACTGTAACTTTTTCTCCAGATGGGGTTATTTCATATTCTGGAAGTCCAATCTCTTGACCAATAAATCCTTTAAAAGATCTGGCTACTCCTTCAACAGATAAGTTGTCCGGACGATTAGGGAAGAATTCTACTTTAATTTCTTCATCATCGAAATCCTCAATATCGCTAGACATCATAGGTAAAGTGTCTATTAATTCATCTTTCTCCATATCTATTCCTAGATCTTTTAAATCTTGATATTTAAATGTAATAACTGGCATTTAATAACTCCATTAATTTTTTTTTAAAATCCATATATCATCATAAAGAATAATGATTCAATCACAAAATGCAAAGCCCTATGTTCAATTTCGCTCATATGGCCAATTAAAACAGTATGGCTCACATCAATTATAAAATGAATTGTGGCTGCTAAAATTCCTATAGTTGGTGATAGGAATACTAATGATAAAACTACAAAGTGAAATGCTGCTTCCATTAATTCATGCACAACCCAAGTTTTCCAGGGTGAATTTTCCACAGATTTGTAGATTAAACCACCCAATACTATGTAAAAGTTATTAAAAATCTTCCACATTAGTGTCGTGTGTAATATATCGCTTATAGCTAAAACGATTGCAACATAAAACCAAATTAATTCCATTATTTAACAGTCCTTTAAAGATTGATAATATAATTATTTATGAATATCTAATATAATATATTTATCTATTATTAGTGTATTTTAATATAATTAATTTATTTCATTCAAAAAATTAGTTTCATTCTGAGCATTTAGTGTGTTGTAGTAATATCCCTTTTTAGCAAGTAATTCTTCATGATTTCCAGATTCTATAATCTCACCATCATCTATAACCAATATATTATCTGCGTTTTTAACTGTAGATAATCTATGTGCAATAATAAAACTAGTTCTATTTTCCATTAACTTGTCCATTGCTTTTTGAATTAATTCTTCTGTTCTTGTATCTACACTAGATGTTGCTTCATCTAAAATTAATATTTTTTTGGAAGATAAAATGGTTCTAGCTATTGTCAATAATTGTTTTTGACCATGGGATATGTTATCTGCATCTTCATTCAAAAGACTTTGATATCCATCAGGCAACTGTTTAATGAAGTTATCTGCATAAACCTGACATGCCGCTTCAATTACTTCTTCATCACTGGCATCTAATCTTCCATAGCGAATGTTATTTGCAATCGTGTCTGAAAATAGCCATGAATCCTGCAAAACCATTCCAACGAGGGATCTTATTGAATTTTTGTCATATTCTTCAATGTTTACACCATCGATTTTTATTTTTCCTTCGTCAATATCATAGAATCTCATAAGTAATTTGATAATTGTGGTTTTTCCAGCACCGGTTTCTCCGACAATCGCTATTTTTTCTCCTTTTTTGACAGTAAATGATAAATTTTTAATTATTTTTTCATTTGGACTATATCCAAAACTAACATTTTCAAAGCTAATTTCATTTTTGACATCATTAATTTTTTTATCTGAAGGATTATCTTCATCATCAAGCTCTAAAAATTCGAATATTCTTTCAGTTGCAGCCATTGCTGTTTGAACAAGGTTCATTACTCTTGTAATTTGTTGTATTGGTCTGGCGAAATTTTCAATGTATTGGAAGAACGCTAAAATGTCTCCGACAGCTATTGCTCTTTCAAGTACAAATATTGCACCAAGAACTGCAATTAAAACATATTGGAAATTAGAGATAAAATTCATTGCAGGTCCTGAAAGACTTGAAAAGAATTGCGATTTCCATTCTTGAGTGTACCATTCTTCGTTGTCATGTTCAAATTTGACAATTGCTTTTTCTTCCTGGTTAAATGCACGTATAATGTCATGGCCCGTAAAAGTTTCTTCAATTTGCGCATTTAAACTTCCTTTTAATACTAATTGCTTTAAGAAGTAACTTTGTGAATATCTTGTAATGAGTATTATTATTAAAAATGAGATTGGCACGAGAATTATTGTAGCAAGTGTCATCCACACATTGATGTATAGCATCATTACAAATACGCCAATGATTGTTATTATTGCGGTTAACATTTGAAGGAATGCCTGTGTGATTCCCGTTTGGAGTGAATCAACATCGTTTGTTATTCTTGATAGGATGTCTCCTCTTTTATTATCATCAACATCATCCATGGAAATTGAAGTGATTTTATCCATTATTCTGGATCTTAAATTATAGCTTATGTCTGTTGAAATTCCAATTAAAAAATAACTTTGGAGGTATGAAAATACTGAACTGATGATATAAAGAATGACAACTGTTCCTAAATAGAATAATAGACTATTGAAGTCAATAGTTCCGGTATTATTCATAATTTCTTTTATTCCATTATATATTGTTGTTGTTGCAAGACCAATCAGCAATGGTGAAATCACGCTGAACACTGTTGAAATGATGCCACATATTATCGTAATTGATATTTTTAATTTATAGTTTTTCAGAAGTGATAATATATTTTTAATCGCTTTTTTATTATCCGTTGCCTTTTCTGGAGGTTTTCTTCTTGAAGGTGGTGGACTCATAAGTTAACCCCCATACTATCGATTTGTGATGTTACGATTTCATGATATATATCACAGTTTTCATTTAATTCATCATGAGTTCCCCTATCGATTATTTCACCGTTATTCATTACAAGAATCTCATCTGCATCCTTAATTGTGGAAATCCTTTGGGATACAATCAGAATAGATGAATCTTTTGACAAACTGTATAAATTATTTTTCACGATTGCTTCAGTATTCATATCAAGAGCTGAAAAACAGTCGTCAAACAAATAGAAACTGTGTTTGCCGATTATTGCTCTTGCAATTGATAGGCGTTGCTTTTGCCCTCCTGAAAAATTAGATGCTTCTTGAGATACTTTGTCATGAAGTGAATTGATAAAATCAACTTGAGCTAATTTTAGTGCATTTTCAATTTCATTATCGCTTGCATTATCTTTTCCTAAAAGCATATTTGATTTGATAGTTCCTTGAAAAAGGATTGCTTTTTGTGGAGTAAAACTTATTTCATCCCTCAATGATTTAAGGGTGTAATTTTTAATGTTTATATCATTTATTAAAATCTCACCAGAAGTTGGATCTTGAAGCCTAGGGATTAAGTTAAGGATTGTAGATTTGCCGCTTCCAGTTCCGCCAATAATTGCGGTAGTTTTGCCAGGTTCTAATTTAAAATTAATATCTTTCAATGTTTCTATTTCACTTCTGGGGTATTTGTATGAAACATTTTTAAATTCTAAAACTGGATTGTCGTCAACGGTTTTTATTTCCCCGTCAGTAATAGTAATTTCTGTATTCAATACTTCAGCAATACGTCTTCCGGAAACAAGGACTCTTGGAAGTATTATTAGAAAACCTCCCATTAATAGAAATGAGGTTACAATTTGTGTGGAATATTGAATAAATGCAATAATGTCTCCTGTAAGGATAGATGAGTTGATTGCATCATAGGCTCCGAAATATAATATTAAAACAATCATTACATTTAAAACTAAAGTCATAGCGGGAAGTATAATAAAAATATTTCTGAATACATATAAGTTGGCGTCAACAAGTTCTTTGTTTATCTTTTCAAATTTTTCCTGTTCTGTCTTTTGCCTTACAAATGCTTTAATAACAGGTATTCCGAGCAAAATCTCTCTGGAAGTTCTGTTTATTTTGTCTGTGATTTCTTGGGTTAATTTAAAGTAAGGAATAACTCTTTTCATTATTATTACTAATAATAATGCGACAATTATGAATGTCATTAATATAATCCATGATAGGTTGGTTTTAAGCTCAAAAGCTCTAATAACTCCGCCAATACCCAAAATCGGTGCAAATAGGAGTGTAGTTAAAATCACTACAATGACATTCTGAATCTGGTTGATATCATTTGTTGTACGTGTAATGAGTGATGCTCTTGAAATGGTGTTTAATTCATGATTTGAGAATTTTAAAACTTTTTTGTAAACGATTTTCCTTAAATCTTTAGCATATCCAGACGATACTCTACTTGAGAAGTATGATGTGAAAATCGCAGCTATTACTGAAGTTCCAACCATTATAAGCATCATTACTCCAGTATTTATTATATAATCTACATCCGCATTTTGAATACCTACATTTACTATATCTGCAGTATATGAAGGTAATGTTAGGTTACAGTACGCTTGAACAATCAGGAAGAATATAATTAATATAATTTGCGGAATTTTATTTTTTAGGGGTTTTAATAAATTTTTCATAACTACTCCCAAATCATTTCTTATTGTGCATATATTTTTATATTTAATATATAATATGCTTTAGTTAAACTGAAATCTTTTTTTGATTTATTTTTCAAAAATTAAATATTTTTATAAGTCATAACGAATATAATTAATAATATTATTTTTACTTAATTATTTTAGGAGAAAATATATGTCAAACGAAGATATTCCTAAAGACTATGATTTTAAAAAAGAAAAAGTTTGGGAGAAGAAATGGGAAGATGAGAACATCTACAAATACATTGGTGATGGCTCAAAACCTAGATATATAATTGATACTCCCCCTCCATACCCAACAGGTTCTATTCATTTAGGCCATGTGTTAAATTGGGTTTACATTGATATGAACGCAAGATACAGAAGACAAAAAGGCAATGATGTTTTATTCACCCAGGGATGGGATTGCCATGGTCTTCCAACTGAAGTAAAGGTTGAAGAAACTCATGGAATTAAGAAAAATGATGTTTCAAGAGCACAATTCAGACAATATTGTATTGATTTAACTGGCGATAACATTGTAAAAATGAAATCACAAATGCAAGCAATGGGTTATTCACAAGATTGGACTCGTGAGTTTGTAACAATGACTCCGGAATACATGAAAAAAACCCAATATTCATTTTTAAAAATGTATGATGAAGGCTTAATTTATCAGGGTATTCACCCGGTAAATTGGTGTCCTCGTTGTGAAACGGCTATTGCTTTTGCAGAAGTCGAATATAGTGACAATACAACATTTTTAAATTATGTTAACTTCCCTCCTGCTGTGGAGGATTCTTATGGAGACATTGTTTCTTCACAACTTTCAGGTAAACAAGCTGACCCTAAAGATGAGGGAATCTTGATTGCAACTACCCGTCCGGAATTAATGTCTGCTTGTGTGGCTGTTGTAATTCACCCGGAAGATGAAAGATACACTCATCTTTTAGGAAAATACGTTGAAGTACCTCTATCTCATCAGAAAGTAAAGATTATTGCAGATGAAGAAGTGGATCCTGAATTCGGTACAGGTGCAGTAATGATTTGTACTTTTGGGGATAAAACTGACGTAAGTTGGGTTCAGAAGTATGATTTGGAAATCATCAATGCCATTGATGAAACCGGAACCTTGACCGCTGCCGCAGGTAGATATGCGGGAATGGACTTACAAACTTGTAAAAAACAAACTATAGAAGATTTAGACAGTGAAGGATACTTATTAAAGCAAGAACAGGTAGACCAAAATGTAGGGCAATGTTGGAGATGTAAAACCCCTATTGAAATTCTTGTTAAAAAACAATGGTTTGTAGCAGTTCGTGATTTGATTGAAAAAACAAAAGTTGCAGCTGATGAAATGAATTGGGTACCTGAACACATGAAATCCCGTATGGTTAACTGGGCAGATTCTATGGAATGGGACTGGTGTATTTCAAGGCAAAGAATATTTGCAACCCCAATTCCTGTTTGGTACTGTAAAGACTGTGGTAAAGTCATTCTACCTGATGTGGAAGATTTACCAATTGATCCAACAATAGACAAACCTAAACATGCCTGTGAATGTGGTTGTGAGGAATTTATCCCTGAAGAAGATGTTTTGGATACTTGGATGGATTCATCAATTTCACCATTATCTATTGCTGGATGGCCTGATGAAGATTATGTTAATCATTTCCCATCAAATATCCGTCCACAAGGGCACGATATTATCCGTACATGGGCATTTTATACAACTCTCAGATGTATAGCTTTAACCGGTCAAAAGCCATTTGACGATATTGTAATTAACGGTATGGTATTCGGTGAAGACGGAAACAAAATGAGTAAATCAAGACCTGAGTTTGTTGTTGGGCCTGAAGAGGTCATAGAAAAATATGGTGCTGACGCATTAAGAACTTGGGCTGCTAACAGTGTTCCCGGATCTGACGTAATATTTGATTGGAAAGATATCAAGCATGGATACAGATTTATAAGAAAATTCTGGAATGCATTCAGATTCTTAAGTATGCAAATATTTGATGAAGAAGTATCTTATGATGATGTCAAAGATAACTTAGGACCTCTTGACTCATGGATTTTATCAAAATTAAACAATCTAAACATTAAAGTTGATAATGCATTTGCAGAATATAACTTTGCAGATACAATAACTTCCATTGAAAGATTTTTCTGGCATGATTTCTGTGATGAGTATATTGAAGCTGTAAAATACAGATTATACACTGATGTAAGTGATGAATCTAGACGTGCAGCCAAATACACTTTAAGAACTGTTGTCGAAACTTCTTTAAAATTGTTAGCTCCAATTGCACCATTCTTTGTTGAAGAAGTTTACCAATACTTTGGGGATGAATCAATTCACACTACTTTATGGCCTGAAGTGGTTGAAGAATTAATCAACGAAGAATCAGAAAACAATGGAGACATGACAATTGATTTAATTGATGAAGTTAGAAGATTTAAATCTGCTTCAAAAATACCTTTAAATGCTGAAATTGCTGAAGTGAATGTTTATACTACTGATGATAAGTTGATAAACATATTTGAAGAATTTGCAGATGACATTGAAGGTACTCTTAAAATTAAAGACTTAGCTATTAAATCCGGAAAACCTGAAGTTCATGAAAAAATCATTGAAGTTGAACCGGACATGTCTCAAATCGGACCTAAATTCAAGGGAGATGCCGGTAAAATCATTGGTTATTTAAAATCAACTGATATTGATGAAATCGATTCCATTTTAACTGAAAATCATGAATTGGCTATTGGTGATTTGGTAGTTAGTGAAGATATGCTAAATATTAAAAAAGAGATTGTAGGAGCATCTGGTAAAAAAGTTGATATTTTACAATCCGAAAACTTAGACATGATTTTAGAAGTAATTAGATAAAATTACTTCTCAACATTCTTTTTTTATTATTTTTTTATTCTCATACAATATTCTAATCTTTTTATTTTTTTCTAAACTCATTATAATATTGCCTTTTGCAATAAGAAAACTTTTAAATAGTTATTTTAATAAAAAGAGTTGTAGGGTGAGATTACATACATCAATGTATGCTGGTGATGTGTTAATGGAAAGCATGTTTGAACCTCCCACCTTATTTTAGCCAATTTTGATGATTCACATATGAACCTATTTACTTTTTTAATCTCACCCTTTTTCTAATGTTTTTACACATTAGGGTTTTATGTTGAATTTTCGTATATGATTAGACATCAATTGCGATGTCAATTAATTTTTATGAGTATTTATCTATATAAAGCTTGTTGAGCTTACTTCTAAATATTGTTTCTACTTATAAAAATTGTCCTCAATCATAAGTAAAGTATTTATATATCATTTTCAATTTTTTTGATAACTTTTGCAGGCACGCCAACGGCTATAGAATTGTCGGGAATATCTTTGTTAACTACTGCTCCGGCACCTATTATTACATTATCTCCAATGGTTACTCCTGGAAGCACACAAACATTTGCTCCAATCCAGACATCATTTCCAATTTTAACTTCACTGGCTACTGCTAGTCTTTGACGCCTTCCTTTTGGACTTATTGGGTGGCCTACAGTAGTGATGGTCGTATTCGGGCCAATCATGACATCATTTCCGATATATACTTCTTTTACATCCAAAATTGTTAAATTGTAATTGCCCACAAAGTTATTTCCGATGAAAATGTTTTTTCCATTGTCGCAGTTAAAAATGTCTTCAATATCTACATTTTCGCCTACACTTCCAAGCATTTCTTTTAAAAACTCTCTTTTGGATTCACGGTCTGTTCTATCAATATTATTATAAATTTGTGAATTTTTAATTGCATTATTTTTTAAATCAGCTACTTCTTCATCATCAAAACAATATTCAAGTCCTGCTTTAAGTTTTTCAATCTCTTTCATATAGGTAAATATATAATTTATTTTATCTAAATTTATTTACAATGAGACTTAAAGTGAAAAGTATTTCTAATATTGGTGGTGTTGTTAAGGCTCCTCCTTCCAAAAGTTATTCTCACAGAGCAGTGATTTTAGCATCTTTGGCTGAAGGCACTTCAAAACTATATGATATGTTATTTTCTGAAGATACTTTGGCTTCCATCAATGTATGTAAGACATTAGGTGCAAAAATAACTGAAAAAGAAGATTATCTTGAAGTTATTGGGGCTGGTGGAAAATTACACAATTCAAGCATTGGTCCTATTGATTTAGCTAATTCTGGAACCACATTACGTTTAATGACTAGTGTTTCTGCTCTATCTGATAATGAAGTAATTTTAACTGGTGATGATTCACTTCAAACCCGCCCGATGGAGTTATTAATGGGAGCTCTTGATAGTTTGGGTGTTAAAACTGAATCAATCAATAATAATGGCAAAGCACCAATTTTAATTAAACCGGGATATATTGGTGGTGAAACTAATATTTCAGGTAGTGTTAGTTCACAATATATTTCATCAATTTTGATTTCTTCTCCTTTATCTCAAGGGGGAGTTACTTTGTTTGTCCTTCCGGAATTTAAATCACGCCCTTATGTTGATATGACAATGGATATAATGAAAAAATTTGGTGTGAAGGTTTTGAAAGGTTTCTATGTAAAGCATGATGATTGTTCAAAGGTGCATCAAAGCTGTAGAATAGATGAATTTAAAATTAAAAAACAATCATATAAATCCTGTGATTATACAATTGAAGGAGATTATTCATCTGCATCTTATTTACTTGCAGCCATTGCCATTAATGGAGGTAATGCAAAAATTTTAAATTTATTTAAAAAGTCTAAACAAGGAGATAAGTTAATATTGGAAATATTGGAGAAAATGGGTGCCGATATCAATATATATGATGATTATGTGGAGATTTCATCGGATGGCAATCTTAAAGGAATTGATATAGATTTGTCCAATGCTCCGGACTTACTGATTACTGTTGCTGTTCTGGCGGCTATGGCTGAAGGAACTACAAATATTACTGGAGTAAAACATGCGAGAGTAAAAGAAACAGATCGTATTGATACTACTTGCAAACAGCTTAGAAAATTAAACTGTAGATTAGAAGAGTTTGAAGATGGAATGAGCATTACTGGAGGATTGTCTTCTGGTGTGGTCGATTCCTGTGGTGATCATAGGTTAGCTATGGCATTTTCATTAGTGGGTTTAAAGCATGACATTGAAATAACTAACGGAGAAGTATTTGATGTGTCTTTTCCTAATTTTATAGAAGCTATGGCGGATATTGGTTTTGAATTAGAGTTGGTATGATGAGTAAGACTGATAGAATTATAAAAATAGTTGAAATTTTGGATGATACTTTTGAAATAAGGGAATTTTTAGACCATGACCCTTATCAGGTTCTTGTTAGAACAATTTTATCTCAAAGAACGAGGGATGAAAATACTGATCAGGCAACTGAAAATCTATTTTCAAAATATAAGGATATTTATGAAATCGTTGAGGCTCCAACAGAGGATATTCAGGAATTGATTAAACCTGCAGGTTTTTATCGTGTTAAGGCGGGCCGTATTCAGGAGGTTTCACAGATTTTAATTGACCAATATGGTGGTGAAGTGCCTGATACTTTAGAAGAGCTTGTAAAACTTCCTGGTGTTGGTAGAAAAACCGCCAATTGTGTTTTGGTTTTTGCTTTTGAACTTCCGGCCATTCCTGTTGATACCCATGTTCACAGGATTTCAAATAGGTGGGGATTAGTGGATACCAAAAGCCCTGAGGAAACTGAAGTTGAATTGTCTAAAATTGCACCTAAGGATTTGTGGATTAAATTAAATGATTTGATGGTTCAGTTTGGTCAAAATATCTGTAAACCAACATCTCCTCAATGTGAAATGTGTCCTATTTGTTATCTTTGTGATTATGATGGGAACTAGTTTTTTAGAAATATTTATATATTAAAACAGTGTTATATAACATTAGTTATATAAAAATAACTATCGTTATATAACTTTTAATTATAACCCCTTTAATATGCCATTAAATAAATTTAAAATTTGGAGGAAAAAATATGGTAAATGTTCCTAAATTAAAAAGAGGAGTATTGGATAGTGTTATTGATGCTATTGGAAACACTCCTATCGTAAGATTAAACAATTTAACAAAAGATTTAGAAGCTGAAGTTGATGTAAAAATGGAATCTTTCAATCCAACTGGAAGTGTAAAAGATCGTGTTTCAGTTGCAATGATTGAAGATGCAGAGCAAAAAGGATTAATTAATGAAGACACTGTCATTATCGAACCAACTAGTGGAAATACTGGTATTGGTCTTGGTTTTGCAGCAGCCGCTAAAGGTTATAAGTTAATATTAACAATGCCTGAAACCATGTCTATTGAAAGAAGGAAATTATTAGCTATTTTTGGTGCTGAAATTGTTTTAACACCAGGTTCTGAAGGTATGGGTGGAGCTATTGCAAAAGCCAATGAACTTAAAGAAGAAAATTCAAATGCAATTATTTTGGGCCAATTCGATAATCAGGCTAATGTGGAAATCCATGCAAAAACAACTGCTCAGGAAATCTTAAGAGACACTGAAGGTGATGTGGATATTATTGTTGCAGGTGTAGGTACCGGAGGAACTGTAACCGGTATTGCTAAAGTCTTAAAAGAAGAAGTTCCTGATGTTAAGATTGTTGCTGTTGAACCTAAAGATTCTCAAACATTAGGTAAGGGAGAAAAAGGGCCTCATAAAATCCAAGGTATTGGTGCAGGTTTTGTACCTTCAATTTATGATGAAAATCTCATTGATGAAATCTTCCCTGTAGCTAATGAAGATGCAGGTAACACATTAGTTAATTTAGCTAAAAAAGAAGGCATATTTGCAGGAATATCATCTGGAGCTGCTACATTTGCTGCACTTGAATTAGCTAAAAAAGAAGAAAATAAAGGAAAAAGAATCATTGCAATATTGCCTGACAATGGGGAAAGATATCTTTCTGTTGACTGGTTATTTGAATAGATTTTAAATAAGAATATTTAAATATAACATATGATATAATAGAACTATCTAGTGAAAATACTAACTCTGTTATTCATTTGTGATTATTAATTAACTAATATTAAATATTTTATGAAATTTTGGTTAAATTATTCTTTTCATAGGTTTATAACAGATTTAAGATAGAAAAATTATATCATATTATTCAATAAAATGTTGAGGCTTATTAATGTTAGATAGGTTGAAAGGTGAAATTCAGGCTATTAAGGATAAGGATCCTGCTGCGAGGAATACTTTAGAAATATTTCTTTGTTATCCAGGATTCTACGCATTAATAATGCATAGAGTAAGTCATTATTTGTGGACTCATTCTCTTAAATTACTGGCTAGAATGAATTCTAATTTAGCAAGATTTTTGACAGGTATTGAAATTCATCCTGGTGCAACATTTGGTAAACGAGTTTTTATTGACCATGGTATGGGTGTTGTTGTTGGAGAAACAGCAGAAGTTGGTGATGATGTATTGATTTATCAGGGTGTAATTCTTGGTGGAACCAGTACAGAAAAAACTAAAAGACACCCGACTGTTGAAAAGGGAGCAATTATAGGTGCTGGAGCTAAAGTAATGGGAAATATCACTATTGGTGAATATTCCAAAATTGGAACTGGTGCTGTTGTTTTAAAAGATGTTCCTCCAGAATCCACTTGTGTTGGTGTTCCTGGAAGAATTGTTAAATGTAAACGAAAACCTATTAAAGTCGACTTAGACCATAATAAACTTCCGGACCCTGTTGCAGATGCAATCAATACAATTCAAGAACATTTAAAAGAAAATGATGAACAAATTAGAATTTTATTTGAAAAAAATGAAATTTGTCTTACTGAAGATAATATTGATGAGTTAGAAAAGATAAAACTAAAAAAATAGGAGAAATTCTCATGAAACCGCCCTGTGAAATTGTAGTATGGTATGTAATTCCTGCGATTAGGTCAGAATTAGCTAAAGAGTTATTAAATTTAGGTATGAAACAAAAAGATGTTTCTGAACTAATGGATATAACTCAACCTGCAGTATCTCAGTATATTACTGATAAACGTGGAAGTGGAATTAAGTTAGATGACCATGTAAAATATATGATTAAAGATTTTGCTTTAGAGTTATCAACTGGGGAGTCTACAAAAGCTGATTTAATTAGTAGAACTTGTAGTATATGTAAACAAGTAGAGACGGTTGATGTATTAACCCAATTAGGTATCGATAAATCAGAACTTGGGGAAGATTGTCAATCTTGTATGGGATCAGAGTTAGAATAGTAAAATATTGGCGTTTTTAGTAATGTTTATATACTATTAACTTACAATATCTTATTATACTTTAATTTTTATGGGCAAGTTAACCGAGTGGCTTAGGTGCGTGGCTGCAGACCATGAAACAGGGGTTCAAATCCCTTACTTGCCTCTATTTTACGATTAAATTATTTTTTTTGAGGTTATTTTATGGATGTTTACTCTACATTAACTCGTAGTAAAGAAACTTTTGTAACCATTAACAAAAATCGTGTAAATTTATTTGTTTGTGGACCTACAGTTTATGATGATGCTCATATAGGTCATGGAAGAACCTATATTTCTTTTGATACAATTAAAAGATATTTAGAATACTCAGGATATGCAGTTTTTTATATTCAGAATATCACTGACATTGATGATAAAATCATAAATAGGTCAAAAGAGTCCGGAATTCCAGCACATGATATAGCTAGGAAGTTTGAAAAAAGATACATTGAGGACATGACCAAATTAAATGTCACAGGTGTTAATTTATTCGCAAGAGCAACAGATCATGTTGATGAAATAATTGACCAAATTCAAAGATTATTGGATAAAGGTTTTGCTTATGAAACTGAAGATGGAGTTTACTTTGAAATTGAAAAATTCCCTGAATTTGGAAAATTATCAAATCGTAATATTGAAGAGTTAGAATCCCATAGGGATTTGGCCGAAACTACAAAGAAAAATCCACAGGATTTTGCATTATGGAAAAAACGTGAAGGAGTGGATGAACCTGTTTGGCCTTCTCCATGGGGTGATGGAAGACCTGGTTGGCATATTGAAGATACTGCAATAACTGAATATTACTTCGGTCCGCAATATGATGCGCACGGTGGAGGTCTTGACTTAATATTCCCTCACCACGAGGCAGAAATTACTCAAATGGAAGCTGTAAGTGGAAAGGCTCCTATGGTTAAATTCTGGTTACACACAGGATTTTTAAATGTAAATGGAGAAAAAATGTCAAAATCTTTGAATAACTTTATTACAATCCGTGATTTGCTTGAAGATTATGATGCAGATACTTTCAGATTCTTTGTTTTATCAACTCATTATAGAAGTCCGATTGATTTTTCAAAAGATTCTCTTCATCAGTCACAGAAAAGTTTAGAAAAAATTAAAAAATTCTACACGGCTTTAGATGTTGAGGTAAGTGAAGTAGAGTCTAATAATGAAGCATTAAAAGCTGCAAAAGAGGAATTCTTTGCAAGTATGGACGATGATTTTAATACTCCAAAAGCTATTGCAGCCATTTTTGTATTGATTAATGCATGTAAAAATCAGGAATTATCAGAGAATGATAAAATAGCTATTAAATCATTTTTAGATGATGTTAGTCTTATATTAGGAATTGATTTTAATATTGTTGAAGTTTCATCCGGTTCTGATGAATTATTGGATGTGATTTTAAATGTTAGACAAGAATTAAGATCTGCAAAACAGTATGATTTGTCTGATAAAATAAGAGATAACCTAAATGAATTAGGTTATGAAATAAATGATTAAAGGAGATTTAAATCTCCAATTCTTCTATTTTTTCAAGTGCTTCTTCGATACCTTCGCCTTTGCCAGCAGCACCTTTAGCAATTATGGTGTCGATTACTTCCATACCCATGAAAGAAAACGGCATTGTTTCTAATGATTTTATGTATCCGTCAAATGCATCTGAAGGATTTGCTTGAGTGAATATCAACACTACTTTTTTACCTTCAAAAGATTTTTCTGGATTTTGTGATATCATGTAGAATCTGTCAACAATTGTTTTTGCCTGTGCGGACATTTGGCCATAGTAAACAGGTGAAGCAAATATAATAACATCAGTTTCCAATAGTTCGTCTATGATTTTTCTTCCATCGTCATCTTTTATACAGTCTCCTTTTTGACATTCTTGACATGCATTACAGAATTGTAAATCTATATCGTTTAAATAGATTTTTTTAGTGTATCCGTCAATGTTATCAAGTAGTTTAGAGACTATTTGATCACAGTTTCCATCTTTACGTGGACTTCCGATTAAAGCAATAGTTTTCATAATAATTACGCTCCTTTATTTATTATTAGTATTGTTTTGTTTTAAATCTTTTTTCAAAATATAGTAATGTTTATATAGTTTAATAACATATGTTATGTTATATAACTTCTGTTATATCTATTTTTCACCAAAATTTAGGTTAACCAAAACATTTATATACTTTGATAACATATGTTATATTATCACTATATAACACGTGATATATTTTATTATAATAAGGGATTCATTTCAAAAATAAAATTTATAAGGTGATTATTAATGGTTAATAAAAAAGAATATGGATTAGCAACATTAGGCGTACGTGCAGGACAAACTCCAGACCCGGCAACCGGTGCTCAAGCAGTTCCTATTTATCAGACAACTTCGTATGTTTTTAAGGATTCTGACGAAGCAGCAAGAAGATTTGCTTTACAGGAATTTGGTCAAATTTACTCAAGACTTACAAACCCAACAAGTGATGCTTTTGAAGCCAGAATAGCTGCAATTGAAGGAGGAAACTCCGGTCTTTCAACAGCAAGTGGTCTTGCAGCAATTTCTTATGCAATTTTGAATGTAACTCAACCGGGAGATAATATTGTATCTGCGGATAATCTCTATGGTGGAACCTATCAATTATTCAACTACACTTTCAAAGATCTCGCAAGAGAAGTTAAATTTGTTGACTCACAAGATTTACAAGCATTTGAAGATGCAATTGATGAAAAAACCAAAGCGATTTATGTGGAATCAATTGGAAATCCAAAATTAGATGTGCCTGATTTTGAAGCACTTGCTGAAATTGCACATTCACATGACATTCCATTGATTGTAGACAATACTGTTGGTGTAGGATTAGTAAGGCCATTGGAACATGGTGCTGATGTTATTGCAGCTTCTGCAACAAAATATGTTGGAGGACACGGGACTGCAGTTGGAGGATACATTGTAGATTCAGGTAAATTTAACTGGGGAAATGGAAAATTCCCTAATTTCTCAGAACCTGATCCAAGTTATCACGGATTAGTATTCTGGGATGCATTTGGTGATGTGCCTGAGCTTGGAAACCTTGCATTTACTGTAAGGGCAAGAGCAAGATTATTAAGAGACATCGGAGCAACTCAAGCTCCAGTACACAGTTTCATTTTCTTACAAGGTCTTGAAAGCTTAGATTTACGTGTGAAAAGACATTCTGAAAATGCTTTAAAAGTAGCACAATTTTTAGAATCTCACCCTAAAGTAAAATGGGTCAATTATCCTGGTTTAGAATCTCACCCAACTTATGAAATTAATAAAAAATACTTGAAAGATAATTTTGCAGGTATTCTTGGATTTGGTGTAGAAGGTGGAGAAGAAGCAGGAAGAAAAGTCATTGAACATTTGGAATTATTCTCAATTCTTGCAAATATCGGGGATGCTAAAAGTTTAGCAATACACCCAGCAAGTACTACCCATCAACAATTAACTCCTGAAGAACAAGAAGCTACTGGTGTAACTCCTGATTTCATCAGATTGTCTATTGGTTTAGAGGATGTTAATGATTTAATTGATGATTTAAGTCAAGCATTAGATAAAATTTAAATAAATTAATTATTTGGAGATTAAGGATGTATTTAGATAATTCAGCAACTACTCAAATTAGTAAAGAAGTTTTAGAAGAAATGATGCCTTATTTAACTGAAGAGTTTGGAAACCCTTCCACTCTTTATTCTATTGGTCGTGAATCTAAAAAAGCATTAGAACAAGCTAGACAAAGAATAGCAGATTCAATTAATGCTAAAAAAGATGAAATCATATTTACTAGTGGTGGATCTGAATCTGATAACTTAGCTATTAAGGGTTTAGCTTTTAAATTGCGCAAAAAAGGTAATCATATTATTACTTCTGAAATCGAGCACCCTGCAGTTAAGCAAACATTATATTTCCTTGAATCATTAGATTTCAAAGTAACTTATCTGCCAGTCTATGAAAATGGTCTTATTAAAATTGAAGATTTGAAGGAAGCAATAACTCCCGAAACTATTTTAATCACCATTATGCATGGAAACAATGAAATCGGTACATTGCAACCGATTGAAGAAATTGGTAAAATTGCTCATGAAAATGGAATTATATTCCACACTGATGCAGTTCAAACATTCGGTAAAGTAGAGATAGATGTTGAAAAGCAGAATATCGATTTACTATCCGTATCTTCTCATAAAATTAATGGTCCAAAAGGTGTAGGTGCAATATATATTAAGAAAGGTATCAGATTAGTTCCTCTTATCCATGGTGGAGGTCAGGAAAGAGGTATTAGAGCAGGGACTGAAAATGTTGCAGGTATTGTTGGTTTTGGAAAAGCAGCAGAAATTGCTACATCTAAACTTGATGAACATGCTGAAAAATTATCTAAAATTAGGGATGAAATCGTTGAAAAAGTATTGGATACAATCCCTGAGTCTTATTTGAATGGTGATAAAGACCAAAGATTACCAAATATTGCTAATTTACGTTTTACAGCTATTGAAGGAGAATCTTTGATTTTATTATTGGATGCAAAAGGCTATCAAGCTTCTACTGGTTCTGCCTGTTCATCCAATACATTAGAAGCTTCACCTGTATTGACTGCATTAGGATTGGATCCGGTAGATGTTCATGGTTCTTTAAGAATATCTTTAGCTCCTGAAAGCGATGAATTTGATGTTGATGAATTTGTAAATGTATTAAGCGAAGCTGTTGCAAGATTAAGAGAAATGTCACCTCTTTGGAATCAAGAACTTGATTATGATGGAGTAATGTGTAGAAAACACGATGAGTGTAGGAGATGTTAATATGAATTATAGCGAAAAAGTAATGGATCATTTTGCAAATCCGAGAAACTGTGAAAAAATGGAAGACCCTGATGGAGTAGGAACCGTCGGTAACCCTACATGTGGGGATTTAATGACAATTTATATAAAAGTTGAAGATGATGTAATTACTGATATCTCATTTCAAACATTTGGATGTGGAGCAGCTATTGCTACAAGCAGTATGATTACTGAAATAGCTGTTGGAAAAACATTGGATGAAGCTTTAAATATTTCTCGTAATGATGTTGCAGAAGAATTAGATGGTCTTCCACCGGTTAAAATGCATTGTTCCAATTTGGCCGCAGATGGTCTAAAAGCAGCTATTGAAAATTACTATGAAACACATCAACAAAGTTAAATACTTTTTAATATAAATTTAAGTATACTAAATAATGGAGATGTTTTTTATGGCAAAAATATTAAAATGTGACGATTGTGGAAGTATTATCCAAGTTTTAGCTGAAGACGATGGCGACACATGTGATACACACATGTTTGAGTTCCCTGCACAAACTGAAGGAGAAAAATCTCCTAAACACAAACCTGTAGTTGAAATAGATGGTGATAAAGTAACCGTAAAAGTCGGTGAAGCTGCTCATCCAATGGATGATGATCACTATATTCAATTCTTAATTGTTGAAGCAGGAATGGAACAATATGCAAAATGTTTTAAACCTGGTGATGTTGCGGAAGCGACTTTCACAGTGAACTCCACTGATGATATTAAAGCATTAGCATTTTGTAATTTACACGGACTTTGGTCCAGCGAATAGATTTAAAGATTTTATCTTTAAATTTTTCTTTTTTTTTTATTTTTATAACAACTTTTAATAATGTCTTTTTATATATAATATTATTGTGTCAAGTTATACCAAAGTAATAATTTTTATCTTAGTTTTAATTGTTTTTTCAGTTACTGTAATTTATTTATATAATTCTGAAAATGCTATGAATGAAGTGATGCCAGAAATAAGTTCATACATAGCTAAAGGAGATTTAGATTATAATGAAGCTGTTAAATTATTAAATAGTAAAAATTATAATGAAGCAAGAAATAAGGCCATTTCGGCGCAAAATAATTTTAATCATAGTATGTCCCTATTACTAAGTATTAAAAATAATTTCACATCTGATACAGGTGATGTTCATAAAAATTATATCAATACTGTTTTGAGTGAACTAGGACTTAAAATAAATGCCACTGAATATTTGCTAAAAGCTATTAATTGTTATCAAAATTATGAAAATAGTACTGGTAATGGATATGCTGAACAAGCAAATAGCCTTATGAAGAATGCACTTGATTTCCAAAAGATAAGGGTTGATTTAGTAAAAAATAATACTAAGTTATTTAAATGAGGTTTTAATTTGAAAGATAATTGTCCCAAATGTAACGGTTTAGGCTCTGTAGTTGTGGATTATAAAGAATGTTCTAATTGTGGTGGAACAGGTTATGAAGAAGATTCTTTTGATGTTGGAGACCATTTTAAAGGAGTAAATAATAAAGCCAGAGCTAAATTTGATTTGGGTGCGGAGCAGGATATTCCCTGTGAGGTCTGTAATGGAAAAGGCCAGGTTGAAGTTTATGAAGACTGCGAATATTGTAATGGTACTGGCCAAGTTAATGTCTGTCCTGATTGTGGAAAACTATTGACTGAAGGAGATATCTGTGCTGATTGTGATGCTAAACGTAAGGAAGATAAAATGAAACGAGAAGAAGAAGAGAAAAAACGTATAGCTCGTGAAAAAGAAGTAAAAGATGTTTATATTTTGGATCCTTTATGTGAGATGAAGGACATTGATTATGATAAATTATATAAAGGTAAAATTACTAGAATCGAGAAATATGGTGCTTTTATTAGTCTTAACAATAATGTATGGGGATTAATGAGGGGAGAAGTCTCCGGTTATAATGTTGGTGAAGAAGTAATAGTATTTGTAACATCTATTAAGTCTAGGGAAGGTAAAATAGATTTTGCCCCAGCATATGTTAGGAATCATAGAATTATCAAATTAACAAAATCCATACCTCGTACTATTATTGAAGATTTGGACAGTAAAATGGGCAGTATGGTTCGTATTGATGGTGAAGTTCTCCAAATTCAACAGACTTCAGGACCTACAATCTTTATAGTCACTGATGAAAGTGGTGTTGCTGAAATAGCTGCTTTTGACGAAGCTGGTGTTAGAGCATATCCTGAAGTAACTGAAGGGGATGCTGTTGAAATTTTAGGTGAAGTAAATCAGCATGGGGGAAAGACACAGATTGAATCATCTTCAATGGTAAAACTTGAAGGTTCTAAAAAAGAGCAATTAAATAAATTAATTGATGATGCATTAAATGAAAAAGCAGAACCTGAAGATGTCGATTTCTTAGTTAAAAGTGATGTTTTAAATAGGCTTAAACCTAAAATGAGGGAAGCTGCCCGTAAAATCAGAAGAGCAATTCTTGACGGTAGGACAATTTTACTTAGACACCATAATGATGCTGATGGAATTTGTGCAGGAGTAGCTATGGAAAAAGCATTAATTCCCTTAATTGAAGAAATAAATCCAAGTAATGATGCTCAATATTATTATTTCAAACGTTCTCCATCCAAGGCCCCATTTTATGAACTTGAGGATGTAGTAAAAGATTTGTCATTTGCATTGGAAGACCAAGAAAGACACGGTCAAAAATTACCTTTAATTGTTTTGTTGGATAACGGGTCAACTGAAGAGGATATTGTTGCATTAATGCAAGCTAAAATTTATGATATTGAAGTTGTGGTTATAGACCATCATTCTCCGGGTGAATTATTAACTGTAAATGAGCAAGATGGTGAAATAATGGATGCAACAGTTGCAGTTGATGAATATGTTGATACGCATGTTAATCCTTATCTTGTAGGCGGGGATTCACAGTTAACTGCAGGAGCTTTGGCAACAGAAGTAGCCCATATTATTAATCCGCAAGTTAAGCAATTAATTCAACATTTGCCTGCTGTTGCAGCATTAGGAGATCACGCAGATTGTGCTGAAGTTTATCAATATCTGGATCTTGCTTATGAGAAAAATTTCACAAAGGAGCATCTGGCAAAAGTTGCGGAGTGTATAGATTTTGAATCTTATTTCTTAAGATTTATGAATGGTAGAGGAATCATGGATACTATTCTTGCCGTAGATAATTTTGATAAACATTATAAAATGATTGATGCTTTATATAAAGAATATGAGAAAAGAGTTGATACTCAACTTAAAGCAGTGCTCCCTAATATTAAGAAGACTCAATTTGAAAATGGTATTTACTTTAATTTTATTGATGTTGAAAAATATGCTCATAAATTCACTTTCCCTGCCCCTGGAAAAACTTGTGGTTTTGTTCATGATAATATTGTAAAAGAGTTGGGTGAAGATAAACCTATTGTTACTTTAGGCCACGGGCCTGATTTCGGAGTATTTAGGGCCACTGATGCGGTTAATGCTGAATTTGGATTTAATGTAAATGATATTGTATCTAATTTAGCCATTAAAGTACCTTCAGCAGGTATTGATGGTGGAGGCCATGAATGTGCTGGTTCTATAAAATACATTGAAGGATTAGGTGAGGAAGTATTGTCTGAAGTAATTAATGAAATCAAATCTTTGTCCAAGCAATAATGGTGTGTTATGGATTTCTGGAATTATTGTCCTAATTGTGGAAAACGCATAGTACCTAATGAAAAATTTTGTAATGGATGCGGTACTAAAACGATTTTTGAAAATAATGATGAAGTTTATGTTTTCCAACCTCCGGTTCACAATATTGGATTTTTTAACTTTAGAATAGATTTTTCACCATATATAATTAGAGATCTTGATTTTAATTATGATATTTGCTCTTGCGGTTTTATAAATAATGTGGATAATGAATTCTGTTATCACTGTGGTGTAAAACGTATAGAAAAGGGGTTATCCAGATTTATTAAAAAAACTGAAAAGCCGAGATTTGTCATTGATAATAAATATGATAATGTGGTTTTTTGTGAATGTGGTGCAATTAACCCTGAAAAAAACATTTATTGTGAAATGTGTGGCCGCAAACTTGAAGAAAATTTAGAACATGATGATTATTATAGCAATTTTAATTTAGAGTTCGATAAGTCTATTTTTTGCGTTTGTGGAGAAGAAAATGATTACTATAGTTTGTATTGTGGAAATTGCGGTCTTCCTTTTGATAGTTACTCTGAATTAGATGATATTAAGAAGTTATGTGTCTGTTCTGTTTTAAATGACTTTACTTCTGATTTTTGTGTGGAATGCGGAAATTCATTGAATCATGAAGTTACTGAAATAATATGTGTTTGTGGTACTAGAAATCATATTAAATCAAGGGTTTGTTCTGAATGTGAAAGACCTTTAAATCCTAAACGCATTATAAAAAATAAACTTGTTTGTGATTGTGGCAAGATTATGAGTTTTGATTCTGAATACTGTCCAAACTGTGGAAAGAATATTAAAAAAGTTATTAATCGTAGAAAAAATATTTCAAAGGGCGTTAATTATATTAAAAATGTGTTGGATGGTATTTAAATGAAGAGTTGTGATGTTTGCGGTACTTTAAACTTAAAAGAGAATATTTATTGTACTCATTGTGGATGTAAAATATTGGTTGAAAATATTTGTCCATTTTGCGGTCAAAAGAATCCTGATTCTAATCAATATTGTATCAATTGTGGAAAACAGATAACTCCCGTAGCAATTGATAGTTTTGATATTTTATTCAGTGATTATAATCGAGAATTAATTTTCAATGCGGAAATTTCTTTTGAGAGTTACTTTAATATTCTTGAAATGATTTTTAAAAAATTAGATTATTTTAAAATAACTGGCAGAACTCCTAAGGAAATGTTGTTACAAATTGCAAATGTATTTACATTAGTTGTACCGAAATCTAGTGGGGTTGTACATGGTGAAATGGGTAATTCTGTCATATATTATGATGATCGATTAGATGATTCTTCCCAAATTTCAGTTATTATCCACGAATTAGCTCATTTTTTATTGTTCGATATTTCTGTTAATCTATTATGTGAGATATTAGATGTAAAACCCTCTGCAACAATAAAAAGTTTCATTGAATCATTTTTAATTGTATCTGAAATGGAACTTATGAATGAGTATTGTGCACACACTGTAGAAAATAGGTTTATTCCTCTTAAATTCCAAAATTTCCAATCTTTTGAAAAATGTGCGAATAATTTCGGAAGTGATTTTGAGGAAATGATTGATTTTGTTATAATGGGAAATACTTTTGCTAAACATATCATTATCTATTTAGAAAAGTATATTGATGAAAAATTAAGAGAATTAATCAAATTCCAATTTAAAAATGATGGTAAAATAGTAAACGAAGTAATTTCATACTCTATTACAGAATATTTTTCAGTAGAAGAAAATACTCAAAAATTTATCATTTTAATGGCGGGTTATTTTGATGATTTATGTCATAATGAAGAAGCAAGAAGTGAATTAGAATATATAAAATTCAAATTTGAAAGTATTTAATCTCCCTCATTTTCTTTTATATTATCTAAAACTTCTTTTCCAGTATCAGTTAATCTGTACAATCTACCTTTACGGGCTTCCTCATTGATACATTCAACAATATCTTTATTCTTAAGTTCACTGAGTACTTTTGAAATATGATTTGTTCTAATACCACTATCTTTTGCAATATTGGTTGGTATTTTTACATCGTCACCTATAGATTTCAATGTTTTTTCTCTATATTTTGAGATTTGAACATATGATTTCAATTTCAAAAGCTCATCATTTTCTTTACTCATAGTTCTTATTTTATTTGTTCTACTATAAAAAGATTTTATAAAATAGCATTATATTCGCATTATAAATTGTACAAATTATGACGTTATTGAT
>JAILDN010000093.1 GCA_024689425.1 Methanobrevibacter sp. | reverse complement strand
TATAGAGTAATGCATCTTTAACATTTGTAATATATCTATAACAATCAAATCAACTTGGCAACAATATACTCGCCCAGAAAAACAAAAAGAATTTCACCCTTACTTTCATCATTTACTAAATGATTAATATTGGTTGCACTTTTTACTTCATCGATTAAGGTATAGTCGTTATTTGCAACATAACCTATTTTTTCATCTTCAAACAAAACGGCAATGGCATCAGGATCATATTCATTGTCAAGCTCTTTGATTAAATCTACAATCATGCCCGTTTCAGGCAAAAAATCACCATAAAAATTAGTCCCAGTAATAACGAATAATATATCTTCAGTATTGTCTAAATAATCAATCTGAATTTCAAGCTCCTCTAGTTTATCAAATTCTTTATAGGCCTTAAGATAACATTTTTGTGCTTCAATTAAGTCATTTTGAGCTTCTAAAATTTCAGCCTTTAAAAACCAGAATTCAGAGGGGTCTTCACTATCAGGCAATATTTCTAATGCTTGATTAATTAACTGAATTGACTTGAAATAATCCATTTCAGGAAAAAAAGTATGTTTGGACCAATGATATAATGCATTTGCCTTATTTATTTTAATTTCATCCAAATCATTTAAATCAAGAGCATTGTCAAAACATTCAATCGCTTGTTTGAACTGTGACAGATTTGTTAAAATTAATCCTTTGACATTATATCTTTCATGACTTTTTTGAGTGACAGAATCTATTAGCTTTAAAGCTTTTTCATATTCACCATTTTCATTTAACTTTAAAGCCTTTTCAATGTCGTTTTGAACGAATTTAGTTTGTCCATCATCATCTAGTTCAAGATAATTTTCCATTTCAATCAACTAGAAAATCCTCATATGTTAAAGTGTTTAACTCTTCATCAGTTATATTATCCAAATCCGCTAATCTATTGGCCTGATTTGAAATTACCTCTTCAAAGAAGTTTCTGACTGCACGCCCATTGGCAAAATTGGATGACCTGTGCTCATACATGTTTTTGAAGTATTCCTTGAGATATTGTTTTGCCCCATCATCCAAGCATAAAGAAGAATTATCGCACATTGAAATAAAAATATCATACAATTCATCTTCATTATAATCTTCAAAGAAAATGAACTTGTTAAAACGTGATTCCAAACCAGGATTTGAATTCAAGAAATTATCCATTAAATCGGGATATCCTGCAACAATAACAATCAAATCATCTCTCATGTCTTCCATAGCCTTTAAAAGAGTATCAATTGCCTCCAGACCATAGTCATTTTCACTTTTTGAAGCCAAACTATAAGCTTCATCGATGAATAAAATACCTCCAACTGATTGGTCAATCACTTCTTTTGTTTTAATGGCAGTCTGGCCAACATAACCTCCGACAAGACCTGACCTGTCTGTTTCAATCAAATGACCTTTTGAAAGAAGCCCGATTTCATGATATATTTTTGAAAGAAGTCTTGCAACGGTTGTTTTACCAGTACCAGGATTTCCTGAAAAAACCAAATGCAGGCTCATTGTCGGCTGTTTAATGCCCCTATCTTCCCGGATTTTTCTAACCCTGACAAGATTAATCAATGAATTGACATCCTTTTTAACCTTTTCAAGGCCAACCAACTTGTCCAATTCTTCCAAATATTCTTCTAGAGAATGGGTTTCTTCAGCTTCATCAGTTGAAGATTCATCTGAAATATTGGGAGAATCGGATTCCTCCGGAGCCCCATTTAAAATTTCACTCATTTTAACTTCATTTTGAATATTGAGGGAATTTTGTAAAAAACTAATATGGCTGCTATATTTTTCCAATACTTCTTCATTTAACTCATTGTCAACAGTGATAAAGAACTTTCCGAATAATTTGTAACAGCCCAACAATTCAGCACAGCTATTCAAACCATTCATGTCAAGATTCAAACCAAATGAATCCAATTCCTTTAAGCATTTAAATGATAAGGGTATATTATTCTCAACTTTTATGTCTGTAAGAGTTAAGATATCTTCTTTTGAATAGCTTGTATTTAATAAGGAATTGATGAACTCCAATTCATTATCCGTGATTTCACCATCACCCAAACCCAAATAACTAAACCATTGAAACATATCGTCAATTACAATGCTTTCCAGGCTTGCATCACTTAAATCATTTAGTGAAGGGCAATAATCTCTAAAAACTTCCAGTGTCTTTACTAAAAATAATGTGTTTGAAAAGTATTGGGTAAAATAATCCATATTTATTTTTCCAACAGGAGTATTGCATGAATTACAAATCTCTTTAGAGTTATCTAATATCGTACCACAGTTTTCACAAATTGTCCACTCTAACATATCAATATATCTATAAAACAAATAATAAATAATTTAAGATTCCTTTGAATCTTTTAGTATAACTAAATATGTGACTAACTTTAGTTACTTATATAAATTTAATTCTATAATATAATTAGTAATGATAATAAGATTAGAAAGTGAAAATGACCATTCAGAAGTGGAAAATCTTGTAAGAAATTCCTTCTGGAATATATATCGACCAGGAGCCTATGAACATTTGATTGTGCATAATTTACGCAATCACCCTTCATTCATCAAGGAATTGGCATACGTTATTGAAAAAGATGAAAAAATCATAGCACACATCAATTATTCAAAAGGTGAAATAACCTTTGATAATGAAAAATCTAAAAATGCAATAGTTTTAGGCCCCGTTTCTGTAGATAAAAACTGTCAAAATCAGGGTTATGGAACTGAACTGATTAATTATACCTTGGATTTAATATCTGAAACGGATATTGACTATATATTTGTTGTTGGGGATGAAAATTATTACTCCAGATTCGGCTTTGAAAGTGCATCTGCATATAATCTATTCTTAGAGGGCACCGATACAGATGAGGAAAATCCATTTTTCATGATTAAAATATTTAATGATGAAATTAACTTAAAAAAAGGAATATTTTCAAATCCAGATGTATTTAATGTCAATCAAAAAGATGTTGATGAATTTGACAAAAAATTCCAATACAAAGAAAAAATAACACATGAAAATCAATTATGAGATGATAATATGAAATATCTAATTATTAACGGTTCACCAAGAAAGAAGAATACATGGAAAATAGTAACACAAGTAAAAAGAAATCTGGATGGAGATTTTGAAGAAATACAATTGGCAAAAGAAGATATTCCATTATGTAAAGGCTGCCATAACTGTGTAATTAATGGTGAGAATTATTGCCCCCATTATGAAAAAATTAAACCTATCATTGAAAAAATAAGAAACTCTGATGGATTAATAATAACTTCTCCAGTCTATGCGATGAATGTTACAGCTCTTTTAAAAAATTTCTTGGATCATACTGCTTATCTATATCACAGACCTGAATTCTTTACAAAAAAGGCATTGGTTGTTGTATCAACTGCAGGTGCGGGGCACAAGGATGTTTCAAAATATCTTGATGAAACATTAAGGCACTGGGGAATAAATAAAGTCTATAAGATTGCCATTGCATGCGGCGGAAAAGATGAGCTTGAAACTGATAAGATTGATAAGATAACTATTAAATTCAATAGTGATGTAAAATCTCAAAAATTGCACTCTCCAAAATTAATGGACATAATATTTTTTAATGTTTGGAAAGCAATGACTCAAATTGATGAACCGATAAAAGCGGATAAGGAATATTGGGTTAAAAACGATTTGATTAACCATGATTTTTCACCAGAAGTTAAATTGGGAATATTTAAAACATTATTTTCTAAAATTATGTTTAGTTTTTTAAAGCGAGTGATTAAATAATACAAAAAATTATTTTATTAAAAAAATCTCGCTATTTTTACTTAATTAAAACAGCACTGCATCTTTTAAAAATACTAAATTAAGTTAAATAGTTAAATAAAAAAATAGTTTAAAGGATATTAAAATCCTTTAAAAGTTAAAACATGCTTTCAAAGCCTTTTGTTGCAAGCAATCTTGTAAATGCACCAGCTGGCGTCATGACAATATTACCTTTTGAATATTGATCCATAGCAACTTTTATCATTGTATTTTTCTTGGCCGGGTCTTTGGTAGCATTTGCTAACGCTTTAACGAGTACCATTACAGCATCTGCCCTAGACATATTACCTTGAACATTTCCACTACCAGGATAACCATTATATCCGTCATTTTCACGAATGATATTTGCTGCGCTGAGGTTACTTACCTTACCATCAACATAAAGCGGCCTGATTGCATCAATAATCTTATCTAATCCTTCATCATAGACAATGACAACGGCATCGACACGCATTCCTAAACGGGATTCTACAATTTCTTTTGCATTCTGCATACCCTCTTCAACACCATTCCATAAACAATCGTGGAACATCATCTTTCCACCAAGATTACCTGGTGCAGATTTAGTAGGGTGTGACAATCCTCCAGGATAAACTGGAGTATAGTTTACTAAAGATCCATTTTCTAAATGAATCAAGAATGCCATATCTACTCCACCATTAGGTTGCTCATACTTATCAGAAGCCAATACCAATACATTCATTTCTCCTTGGGTCAAATCAGGACCTATGAATAAAGCACCTGCTATTAAGGTCAATAACCCGAAAAGAATAACTAAAAGAATAGCTATTATCAGTTTTTTTCTCCTCTTCATTTTTTAATCACATTCCCAATAATTTAAAAGAAATAAATGATGAGTATATAAGAATACAACAGTTATAATATTTTAAAATTTAAAAGAATTATTGTTATTTAAAATATTAAGTTTCTTAACTCATATTACAGTTATATTTAGTATTCATTATTTAAATAATTATCATTGATTAAAAGGATTTTAAAATTATAAACACAAATTTAATGAATTGCATAAGTATTTTAATTATATTTTCCTAAAAATTGGAAATTACCTTTTAACAACACCGGTTAATGTTCCATCAATAATTGAGTCGAAATCAACTTTTTCTTGCCATCCTGCTTTAGTGAACATATCCATGTAACAGACGCCAATGGTTTTTCCATCTTCTTTCAATATCTCCCCAATCAGCAAATTCAATTCTTCAGAATCTACATTGGCTTTAGGCATTGCAAGGCCGCCAAGCAATACAACTGCATCTGAATTGTGAGGATCAGATATATCATCATTCAAATGCATGCCAAAATCCTTCAATTCAAATTCATGGCTCGTTTCAATATCAGTTAATGAGATGAAATGAGTTTCTTTGTCGCGAATTGCATATGCAAACAATTCCGCAAATGGAGTACAGACGCCCGGAACTCCAATAAAAGTGATTTTGTCCAATCCTTCAACCTCATTTTTGAATGCCACTATATTTCCATTCAAACCTTTAAAATTATCTACATCTTCCATGATATCACCTCTTAATTAAATTTCATCATTGATTATTTTATCTGTAATTTTTGCAGCTGACTCAACCATTTTAGGGCAAAATTCTTTAAATAGATTGTTCTCTAATACATAAGAAAACCCTTCAGGAGTGCCAATATCACAGCCAAGCAAATCTCTACTCATCTATTTATTCTATATTAATATTATTCATTAAATTACTTTCTAATTTTTTAAATCTGATAGATGAATAGCAGTTATTGAAGAAACTTGGCA
>JAILDN010000047.1 GCA_024689425.1 Methanobrevibacter sp. | reverse complement strand
AATTAAAGGTGCTGGAGTTAGTTGTGTTATTGCAGAGTCTTTTGCAAGAATTTTTTATAGAAATGCTACAAATGTAGGGGTTCCGCTTCTTGAAGCTCCAGGAATAAGTGAAGTTGTAGAAAATGAGGATGAAATTGAAGTGGATATGGATGAAGGAACAATTAAAACTGCAAATGGTAAAGTTGTAAGGTTTAAAAAATTGCCTCCATTTATGTTAGAAATATTGGAAAAAGGTGGGTTAATTGAATACCTCAAAGACAAAAGATAAATATAAAATAGCTGTAATTCCTGGTGATGGAATAGGTAAGGAAGTTATGGAAGCTACCATATTGGTTTTAGATAGTTTAAACATTGATTTTGATTATGTTTATGGTGAAGCGGGTGATGAATGCCTTGAAAAAAACGGCACCGCACTGCCTGATGAAACAATTGAAATTGTAAGAAATGCAGATGCGTGTTTATTTGGGGCCGCCGGTGAAACTGCAGCTGATGTCATTGTACGTTTACGCCAAGAAATGAAAATGTTTGCTAATTTAAGGCCTGTTAAATCATACCCTAATACTCATGCATTATCCAATGACATTGATTTTATGATTGTTCGTGAAAATACAGAAGGACTCTATATTGCTGATAAGGAAGAAATGACAGAAGAAGGAGCAATAGCTAAACGAATAATCACGCGCGAAGCGGAAGAGCGTATTATTGATTATGCCTTTAAATATGCGACTGAAAATAACAAAAGTAAGGTTACTGGCGTTCACAAAGCAAACGTTTTAAAGAAAAGTGACGGTTTATTTAAAGAAATCTTTTATGAAGTTGGGGAAAGATATCCTGACATTGAAAAAGAAGATTTCTATGTGGATGCAACTGCAATGTATCTTATTACTCAACCTCAAAATTTTGAAGTAATTGTTACTACAAACTTATTTGGAGATATTTTATCAGATGAAGGTGCAGGTCTTGTTGGAGGGCTTGGATTAATCCCATCTGCAAATATCGGGAATGATGGAGCATTATTTGAGCCTGTCCATGGTTCAGCACCGGACATTGCTGGAAAAGGTTTAGCTAACCCGATAGCTATGATGTTATCTGCTGTTATGATGCTTAGGTATTTAGGTGAAAATGAAGCGGCCGATAAACTTGATGATGCAATATTAAGAGTTTTAACGGAAGCTAATGTATTAACTGGTGATTTAGGTGGTAGTTCAACTACTATGGAAGTTGCAAATGAAATAAAAAGGTTAATGGATTAAAATGACAACCAAACTAGAAAACATTAAGAATACTTTAAAGTCTAAAATCAAAAACAAAAAAAGTAAATCTGATAATATTAAGTTTTTAAATGAAATTAAAGTTGCAGTAATTTCCGATCAGTTCACACATGATTCATTTAAATACGAATTCGAACTCATTGAAATATCACCAGATAACTGGCTTGAAAAATTTGAAAAAGAAAAGCCTGATTTATTCTTCTGTGAATCTACATGGCATGGATATTTTAATGGAGAAAATGGAGTTTGGTCTAATAAAATAGTAAAATATGCTGAAGCAGAAGACGATAGGGAAATTTTATTTGAAATACTGGATTATTGTAAAAAAAATGATATTCCTACAATATTTTGGAATAAAGAAGACCCAGTTTATTATAGAAAAACCGGCGAATTCTTTAGTGATACTGCAAGAAGATTTGATTACATTTTTACATCAGCAGAAGAAGTTATTGACAACTATAAAAAAGACTTTAATCATGAAAATGTATTCCCACTAATGTTTGCAGGTCAACCTAAGCTATTTAACCCATTGAAACTTGATGATGAGGAAACGTCTGATGTTGTCTTTGCAGGATCATATTATAAACATCATGAAAACCGTGCGAAAAATATGGATTTGATTTTTGATAAAATTCTCTCTCAAAATGTAAATCTTCGAATTTATGACAGGACATATTACGACAATATCCCGCACATAGGATATCCTGAAAAATACAAAAAATACACAAATCCTCCTATTGATTATAAAGACACTGCAAAAGTTTATAAAACATTGAAATGGGCTATAAACATTAATACAATAACTGAATCAAATACAATGTTTGCAAGAAGGGTTTTTGAACTTGCACTTTCAAATACAAACATTATCAGTAATTATTCAAAAGCTATGAAAAGACTGTTTGGAGATAATATTTTTATTATTGAAGAAGATGATTTCCCTCAATTAAATGAGGATTACGAAGATAAGCGTTTAAAGAATCTTTATAATGTTTTATCGAATCATACCTATACGGAACGGTGGAAATATATATTGGATACAATTAATTTCCCATATAAAGAAAAAACAGATGATGTGAGCATAGTATTTAACTTGAATAACATGGGCGAAAACGAATCTATTGAGAAATTTGAAGAAATAGACTATGATTACAAAAAATTAATTCTAATCTCAGATAATGAAATAACTTTGGAAAAAAGCAATGTTTTTGTATATGATAGCATCCCTGAATTTTTAGAAAATATCAGTACCGAATATTATATTATTGCCAATGATGAGTTAGATAATACCTTCATTAAAAAAGCAATTTTACACTATAAATATTTAAGCAAAAACAACGGAATTAAGCAAAACAAAAATGAATTTAAAATTAATATGAGTAAGGATTATATTAATGTTTTATTTAATAAGAAAATAAATAATTTAAACAAAGAATATTTTGATGTTTATTACATTTAAAAAAAAGAGATTACAACATGACAAATGAATTAATAATATCTTATGCTTTTAGTCCCATAAATACCACTACAAGTAATGTCGTTGCTAAAAGGATATTAACCGAGAAGAAAAATGTCGATGTAATATGTGCTAGTTTAGATGAACAAGAAAAAGATTTTACACTAGAAAAGCTTGTTAGTGAATTCGTTGAAAACAAGTATGTTGTTGAAAGTCATTTTTCAACAGATTGGGATAATATCAAAAATTTTGTAGAAAATGGATTAAAACAATTAGGTGACTATGAAAAAATTTATAGTAGGGCCAATTTTGTCCATTCTCATTTTTTGGCTCTTGAATATAAATTAACTCATCCAGATACCTATTGGAGAGCAGAATTTTCAGACCCATTAATTTATACCTTTAACAATAGGCATCTAAGCGGGAAGATTGGCGATGAAACTTATGTTGAAAGATTTAATAAACTATTAAAAGATGAAAATCATGAATTAATAAGCGTTGATGATGATATTAATTGCATTTGTGAGTATTTAACCTTTTTATATGCTGATGAAATCATATTTACCAACAATAGCCAAAAGGAAGAAATGATTCACAGATTGCCTTTTGAAATATCTGACATTATAAATAAAAAGTTCATAATTAGTCCTCACCCGACATTAGACGAGAAATATTATCATATTAACGAAAGCGACTATGAGATTGACAAAAACTATATTAATTTTGCATACTTTGGAATTATATTCTCAAACAGATCATTTGAAGACTTCATTGAGGCATTCGATAATATTGATGACGGTTTGAAAGATAAAATAAGATTGCATTTATTCACACCAAATATAACGCTGTTTGAGCAAATATTAAGTGGAAAACTCTATAAAAATACAATAATAAACAATAACATTGAATATTTAGAGTTTTTAAATCTTACAACTAAATTTGATGTGCTTATTGTCGAAGATAGCTTTACAAAAGATAGTTTTAAAGTTAATCCTTATCTTCCTTCCAAAATCTCAGATTATAAAGGTTCATCTAATAAAATTTGGGCAATATGTGAAAAAGGAAGTGAAATGAGTAAGTTGAATGTTGATTATAAATCATATATTAACGATTTTAAATCAAACCTAGATACGTTAAATTTAATTTTATCCGATTATTTAAACGAAAATGTTGAAAAAGAAGATAACATTAATGAAAGCGAATATTATAGACAAAGAATAAACCATTTAACACAAAAAATAAATGAGTTAATAGATGTTGCACAAGCTGAATTTAAAAAAGACGAAGTATATGAAGCCCAAATTAATGAATTAAATGAAAAAATTCAAAATTTAGAAAATAAAAATGATGAAATCCTTAATTCAAACAGTTGGAAACTTACAAATAATTTCAGAAAAATTGGAAAAAAATTTAAATAACTTAAAAATGTATATTAATTATATTATAAGGAGATATTTATTATGAGAGAATTTTCTAGAATGCAATTAGCTGCACTTTTTATCATATTTATTATGGTCTTAAGTGGGGTCGCTGGTTTCATGATTTTATTATTTGCATAATTAAAGGAGAGGATATAATATGGTAAAATATAAAATTGCTGCAGTAGTTGCAGAATTTAACTATGATATTACACAAATGATGTTAGAATTAGCTACAGCTGAAGCTAAAAATAGAGACTGTGAAATTACAAAAGTAGTAGCAGTTCCTGGCGTATTCGACATGCCATTAGTCATTAAAAAATTATTACAAAAAGGTGAATTTGATGCAATTATCACATTAGGCGCTGTAATTGAAGGAGCTACCGATCACGACCAAATTGTAGCACAACATGCTTCACGTAAAATAGCTGATTTAGCATTGGAATATGACACTCCAGTAGCACTTGGTATTACCGGTCCTGGTATGACAAGATTAGATGCTCATAGACGTGTTAAAAACGCAAAAAGTGCTGTTGAAGCTGCAATAAAAATGTGTGATAGATTAAGCGAACTCGATTAATAGTTAAGATGATTGTATGGAAATTTTAAAACCTGAAGAGTTAAAAGAAAAATTCGATGATCCTTGGGTTGCACCATATGAAAAAGTTTTAACTATGGTAGATGGCGACAAAGTAGAAATCGTTGAATATCACCCATGTATTTCTGGATCTCACTGGTTATTACATCAATATAAAAATAACTCTGAATTAATAGATGATGCTTATCGTGACGGAAATAAACACGTTTATTCCTGTCATGTAGGTTCTGCTTTCCTAGATTTAAAAGCTAGTTTTAATGCAGCAGGAATTGATGAAATTCAAGTTATCGATGATGAAGTGAAAGTTACACATGCAGGTCTTGCCGGTGCCGGCGTTGGAGCTGGAATGTGTAGAGGAATGGGTAAAGGTGTAAAATATGTTGAACTCATTGAATCTGGTGGAGGTTCAAAGGAAGGAAGAGCAACAGTCGTAACACCAAAACTCGAAAAAGTTGTTATTGGAGTAGATGATACCGACACTAAAGATGCAGGCGCAACATGGACAATGGCTCATAATTTAGGTGTTGAACTTGCTAGTGAAGGTTTTGAATATTTAGATCATATTATTGTTCAATTATATCCACATAATCCTCACAAAACCCAAAACTGTGTGTCTATTGCTTTAACATTTGCTGTTGAAAGTGATAAAAAAGAATCTTTAATTAATAGGGTAATTGAAATTCTTAAAAGAGATACATTATCTGATAAAACTTCAATAGCTATTTTAGAAGGTCTTGAAATTCCTGAAAAATTAAGAGAATATTCAATTGCAACTAAATCCGGTATGATGGATGTTGAAACTGCAGAAAAAACCGCAGAAGATTTAGGAATTGAATTAATTGCAGTTACTGGAAATCAAGGTAAAGTTGGAGCATTAGCGGCTTTAGGACTTTACAATGATGTAGAGGAAGCTGTAAAAGCTTATGATAAAAAATAAGCTTATTTTTTACTTTTTTTTACTTTACTTGTTATTTAAAATATAAATTTAAAAATGCACCATTATCAGAACTCATAAATTGTTTTATTGATGAAGAGTTTGAATATTTAAACTTAATATTAACAACATGGCCGTTATATGTGAAATTCAGATTATCTATTGCACTGCCGTTATAAAAAATATTTTTAACATGGCTACCATCAATATATATTGAATAAACATTATTTGCCTTAAATAACCCCGTAGAATTATAAACAGATTCATTATCAACTATTACTTCATAATTCCATGTTTCATTGCTTCTGGAATGAATAATGAAATTTTCAATGAAAGTATAATTGCCTTTAGTGAAGTGATGATTTACTATAACGCCATTAAATACGTCACCTAAACGACTATTTTGAATAATGTAACCATCATTTACTTCAAGAGCTGATTTTACATCAATCGGTAGTCTTAAAATATCTGATTCTCCATGTCTAGTTTCATTAACTAAATAAGTATTGCCATTTATAACTACCGTGTCATTGACACTAATACCTAAAGTTATCATTGCATCTGCAGGTATACGCACTTGGGAGGATTCGTTTTCAATTGCAGTGTCCACTGTGTATGGTCCTCTAACTGAAATTGTACTATTGGTATTATCAGCGAATATAATTAGATTTCTGGAATTTGGTTCAATGGAAATAGCTCCATTTTCGAATGTTGCCGCTCCAATAAAAGTTGACAGCATTAAAAGTAGAAGAATAATAGAAATAATTAGAGGGAAATGAATCTTTACAAAAGATTTAAATAAATTACCTCTTGGAGATTTTTTAAATATTACAATAGATTGTACAATAACCTTAACTAGATAGTAAATAGACATTATAATTCCAATTACTGAAATTATTACTCCGATTGATAAAGGAATAAACTTAACAAAGAATATAGTGAATAAACCGAGGATAATTAAAGATAATCCGACGATTGACATCCTAATATAATATCCAATATCGTCTATCATTATTACTCTACCATACTTATTAGCACGGCTCATAATTGTTCTTACTACTTCGTTGGCCATTAAATTCAAATCTTCCAATGAAGACATGTCATGTTCTATTGCACCAATGTCTACTTCCATGATAGAAATGCCCAATACATCAGCGTCAATAACAATACCTACATCAACACCATAATCCTTTTCAAAATTAATCTTCTTTAAAGTTTCTTTTCGAGCCGCAAACTGACCGCTTAATGGTTGTTCAAAATTAATTTCTGGGAAAAAATAGTTTAAAAGCGGTTTTGCGGTTAATTCGGTTACACGACCACTTTCACGTGCAAATTTGGTTTTAGTAATTTCAGTTTTTCCACTCAAAATTGGTTCAATCATAGCTTCAACTTTTTTAGAAGTTAAATTATGAATATCTGCATCAATGAATGCTATTATATCGCACTCGGCTTGATTGTAACCTGTCCAAAGAGCTTCACCTTTACCCTTATTTTCGACATGGTCAATTACAATAGCTCCTGCTTTTAGGGCTTCTTCAGCAGTATTATCGGACGATCCATCATTTACTACAATGATTTCATCTACATATTTTGCTTTTTTAACTACTTCAACGACCCTAGCTACAGTATCCTCTTCATTAAAAGCCGGTATAATAACTGAAACCTTTTGATATTTAGGCTTTACAGTTTTTACACTAGCAAGTAAAAATGCAAGAATCACAAATAACCAAGACAAAATTTCACCCAGAAAATTATTTAACATTTTTATTTATATTTTTTAAATAGTATAAATGTTTGTTAAAAATTATATTTTAATTAACAAACATCTAATTAGAAGAAATAGTAACTTTGTTGGCAGCGTTTAATCCATTGAATGATGTAGTAATAATATATTTACCTGGCTGTAAACGAATATTTAATCTACCAACACCATTTTCATCCGTTATTCTTTTATAGAAAACCCCATTGATATTAAAAACAACAGATTGATAAGGATATGGGGCTCCTAAACCATCAAGTATCTTAACTTTAAATTGAGAACCATCCCCATATCTCATGAAAAGATCTGAAGAGATAATTACTGATAAAACTTTAATATTATTGGAAACTCTACATCCATTATATTCAGTAGTGATGATATATTCTCCAGGGCCTAAATTAATAGCCAAGCTGGCTTTTCCATCAGAACCTGTTGTCCTTTCATAAAATACACCATTAATATTGAAAGTAATCTTTGCATTAGCTAATGGGGAACCATCAGATGATAAAATTTTTACGGAAAATCTGGAATTATTTTTATAATACTTGACTAAATCATTATTTTCTGTGATTGTAGGAATAATTGTTATATTATTGGCCGCATTTTCACCCGTTACAGGGTTATTTGTAGTCAATATGTACTGTCCTTGTTGAAGATTAAGATTCAATTTAGCAACGCCTTCATTATTTGTAGTTCTATAATAGAACACACCGTTTATGTTCATGGTAACAGTAGTATTTTTAACAATGTTGCCCCCATTATCAAGTATTTTAGCATAAAATTGAGTGCCATTTTTGAAAATCTTTTTAACATCATTTGAATTGATTGTTGATTTAATTAATACATTTCCAGTGAAATCATTAGATAAGTATTTACCATTACCTAAATACATTACATTAACAGAATAGCTTCCGCTATTTAAATTCAAAGCAATTGAACATGATCCCTTATCATTAGTCACTCTTTTATAACATATACCATTGATACTTAAAGTAAGATTTTCATTAACTAGAGGATTATTGTATTTATCAACTAAAGTCACGTAAAATCTTGTACCGTCATGATAATACATTGTAACATTATTTACAATCAATTTAGTTCTTATATTATTTACTGAAAATTTGCTGCTGGCATTTGCATTTTCATAAAAAGTGTTTGTAAATATTGCATCGACAGTGTAGTTTCCATAATCCAAATTATTTAAAAACAGATTTGCAATGCCATTATCTGTATTTAATAAATATTCTTTTGAATTGACAATAAGCTTAACAGATGAATTAATGGATTCTGATAGATTAACTGCAATGATTACAGAATCAACATCTATCTTATTAACATTCAATCCCATTGAAATAGGTAATTTATTTACCTTGAAAGTTGTTGAAGTATTATACAAATCAGAATATGTAGCGTATGCAATATATTCTCCAGGGTTCAAAATACAGTCAATTAATGTTTCAGTATTTGACTTTAATGAATATGTTTTTGAATTAATTTTAACAATGATATCCTCCTGAACTTTCTCATCATTTACTGTTAAAGAAGTATTGATTAAAAGTTTATCACCATAAAAGCTATCATGAACCATTAAGTTTAAATCTACCTCAGTGACATTCACATATATCTTTTTTGAAGTAGATGAGCTATGATACTCGCTATTTTCAAGATATTCTGCTTTAAGTTTATAAATACCTGTTGAATCTAACTGAGTTGTTAAAATCGCAGAATAATTAATAATAGGAACGGTATATGATTTAGAATCAAGAGTGAACTTAACGTCCCCCTGATTGATACTATTTCCATATCTGTCCTTTACTGTGGCAGTTATATTAAATGATTCGTTAACATGAATTAAATTCTTATTAATGAAAACAGCAATATTTGTATTCGGTATCAGTGATGTAAAAGCTTTAATACAGGCCACCTGTGAATCATAAATGTGATGAAATTCCGTCATGTTGGCGGAATAATTATATAAATCTATCCAATTTTCGCCGTCAAAGCTGAAAAATGAAACTCCTTTTAAATATAATTCCCTGTTTGAACGAATCTTTTCAGAAATTGGGAATGATGCGTATTTTTCAGCGGATAATTTAATAACGATTTTAAAAGTATCGCCAATATTTAACGTGATAGGTTCATCCAAATTAAAAGTATAATAACCGGAATTATAAACTTCCCCACTTTTAACGGCCTTTAAATTATTGTTTACATAAATTTGCGCAGTCCAGTTACATGTATCGTTGAAAAATGTGGAAAATGCCGTTAAAAATTCGTTGTCCGTTGCATTAAAGATATTTTCATACCAGATTGTATTTTTTCCGGTTATCAAATAATCTGTCAGTCCTATAATGTCATACTGGTAATTCTTATCATAATGCAAGCTATCATTAAGTATAATCGTATAGGATGTTTTTTCACTTTCATTTATTTTGACGCAACTTGTATCGTAATATGAAACATAAACATAACCTTTATTTCCCCATGTTTCACCCCAACTGTTTTTGCAAATCCAGGCTCCGTCACCTTCTGGAGTATTTCTAAAATTATCTTTTGAATAATTATCATCCCATCCAACGATGACTATATCATGATTTGGATTTTCTGTACCTGAATAATAATAGCTATTTGCTCTATTGTAAACAGCAGAATAATAAATTCCTGAAGATACGCCACCATATCTAATTATAGCCTCTTTAATATTATCGTTGTCAGTGTAATTATTACGAGTCAGAAAAATTACATTTTGAACATGGTAAGTACTGTTAAAAACTGGTGATAAGGCACTGCAGTCACTATATGTCTCTAAATTTTCAGGAACAGGGCCAAGCCAACTTGTAAGATAGGCTATACTCATCGCATCAAACCCTCCGTCATTAGTTTCCAATGTCCATCCATATTCTGAATAGAGAGCCATGATATTTTTAAAGTTCTCTTCGGAAAAGTCACAGCTTTCACCTGTAGCTTTTAAAATACAAGACTCTAAAACGGCAAGTGAAGCAAATGCCCAGCAATTTCCACCATCTTTTTGGTTTTTGACTGGAGTTACATAACCGTAATCTCTCAAATCGTATTTTGATGGTAAAGTTCCATTAAATTCAAAATCCCCTTTAACAAGGGTGTAATTTCCATTTCCTATGAATAAATTATAATATTCACCTTTATAATGATTATTTTCAGTTTTTGCCTTGTTATATTTAAACACATTTGAACTTATGGATTCATTGTCGTTTAAAATGGTATAAATAGCTCCCCCATAATTTTTTGCGATGTTATATAAAAATGAAGATGAATGAATTAATAATTGTGATGAATTATCTGCATAGATTGCACCACCGTTTAAGGCTTCATTTTTAAAAAAGGAAGAAGAATTAAGTATTAAAGTACCATACATCTTATAAATAGCTCCTCCAAAATAATCAGCCTTATTGTTTTCAGCATTAATTGAAACGATTTGTGAACATGATTTTAAATCACAAATGGCTCCACCAAATGTTGCATTACAGGAAGTAAAATTACTTTTCCTAATGTTTAATGTGGAATTTCTAGAATAAACTGCGCCTCCCGCATTTGTAATGGAAGAACAATCGATGAATTTAGAATAGCTTATTTCCAAATTATTTTCTTCACAGGCTATCGCACCGCCATATTTATAGGCATGATTATCTTCAAAAGTTGAGTTAAAAATCCTCAAATTATTTTTCTTTGAAGCATAAATGGCTCCACCATAAGCTGCACTATTGTTTTTAAAGGTAGAGGAATTAATCAAAGTAGTTCCAGATCCACTAACCCTAATGGCTCCACCGAAAAAATCATCATTAAGAAGATTTCCGGAATTCTGGAAAATAACCTTATCGAGTTTTAAGTTGTAATTATTTTTAATTGACAAATTGTCTAACGTTATATTTGTAATATAGAGATTTCCTGAAGAAGTAATTACTTTATTATTCCCATTTATTTTAGTATTTAAGGGATTATTTCCAATTATAGTTAAATTTGAATAAGTAAAACCTTTATTTAAATTATATTCTCCATTAGCAAAATACAATACTGAATTATCTTGAATCTTATTAGTTGAAAAATATTTATATGGATTTGATAGAGTTCCATTACCGTCATTTTCAGCGGATGCATTAAAATAAATATTGTTTGAAGATATTATACCTTTATTTACATTAGTTGAAGTTAATGGACCATTATCAGTAAAATTATCATTAGCAAAGCTA
>JAILDN010000018.1 GCA_024689425.1 Methanobrevibacter sp. | reverse complement strand
TGAACATATTTTGCTCTGTACTGCCTTTTTTAGCTAAATAGAATCCGTATTCCTTTTTATTTTCATCAATACTTTTAGCAATATTAAATGGAGTTTTACTGTTCAGTATGCTGTTTGCATTACATTTTATACCAAATTTGTATAACTGTGAGGATATCTGGATGGCTTTTAGAGAGTCTCCTCCGAGGCGAATAAAGTCATCATAAATACCAACCTTATGATTAAATACCTTTTCAAAAGCATTAACCACTAATTTTTCAGTTTCACTTTCAGGAGCCATATACTCAACATGCAAACTTTCAAAGTCAATATTCGGCAGTGCCCGTTCATCCACCTTGCCGTTAACTGTTAGAGGAATGCTATCCAAGACAATGACAAATGAAGGAACCATATAAGCCGGTTTGTGCTCACCCACATAATCACGAACATTTTCTCTAAGAGCATCTTCATCAATACCTGAAGAAACAACCAGATAAGCCACTAACTCATTAACGTTTTCATGTTTAACCGCTTTAACGGTTGTATCCTTAACATAATCCAAATCACGAATAATAGCTTCAATTTCAGACAATTCAACACGATTTCCTCTGATTTTAACCTGATTATCTTTACGGCCAACGAAAGAGATAGTACCATCACATAGAACCTTAACCATGTCCCCTGTTCGATACAAGACAGAATAATCCTCATCACTGTCAAAAGGATTATCAATGAATGAATATCGAGTTTCCTCATCACGGTTTAAGTATCCGTCAGCAACCGGATAACCTGCAATACACAATTCTCCTACCGCTCCCAGAGGAACCCTTCTCTTTTCATTATCTAAAATGTATGCCTTTGTATTGTCAAACAGATTACCTATGGAAGAATCATCTATCTTATCGCTGACATCAATTGAGGTAACATCAATAAATGTTTCTGTTGGTCCATAAGTATCGACAAAGCGATAATTCAAGTTAATATCGATTTCACCTAATTTTTCACCGCCTGCACATAAAACTTTAAGTGAAGAATTCACATCCTGCCCAATAAAGAGTTTTGCAACCTGTGCCGGAAGGTGTGCAAATGTAACTTCATGTTCAATGAAATGAGTGTTTATTGCATCCATATCAAGTTTAATTTCATTAGGAACTATGTTTATGCAAGCTCCAGAACAGATTGATGCAAATATTGACTCATAAGCCACATCAAAACCTACTGATGCATAAAGGGCGAAAACATCTTCATCAGTTAGATTATAATTTTTAATGAAAAACTCTGAAAAGTTAATTACAGATTTCCTAGTAACTTTAACACCCTTAGGAATACCGCTACTACCGCTTGTGTATAATATACAGGCCAAATCACCATAAACCACAGGTAAAGAAGATGAAGTTTTGATATCCCGGCGAAGAATATCTGAAATGTTTAAGATTAAAATGTTATCATTAACTAAAGCTTTAACACGTTTATAAGTTTCATCACTAACAATAACTACCTTAGAAGCAGTATCTTCCAATAAGAATTCTATACGCTCATCGGGATGAGCATCATCCAGAGGAACATAAACTCCTCCCGCAGACAGAATACTTAAAATACACCATAGATATTTCTCGGATCTCTCAACTAAAAATGAAACATAATCCTGGGATTTGACACCCAATTCAATTAATTTTCTGGCTATTTCCCCAGCAATGAATGCGCTTTCAGCATATGTATATGATTTGTCATTAAAAGATACAATAGGATTGTCCGGATATTTTCTGAGACTTTCATTGAAGGCATCTAGAATATCATTATAATTTAAAGGATTTTCTGTCTGATTATATCTATCTAAAACGTTTAAATCATCACTAACACTATAATCAATATCAGATAATCTGATTTTGCTTAACATTTGAGTCAATATTTCTTTAAACACTTTAACAAAGCGAATTGCTAAATCCTGAGAATATTTATCTGAATGTGCAATTTTAACCAGATAACCATCATTCAAATCATTAACGTAACATGAAAATTCAGAAACGGCATCTCTTTTAAGCTCATCAATTACCAGTTCATCACCAATATCAGATACATCATTTAAATCGTAGTTATATTCGAAAAGAACATCTTTGATTAAATTAAACTCACGAGCAAGTAATCTGAATGGATAAACACTATTTATCATTGAATTTAAAGATAAATTGAAGAAATCACTCAGATAATTTTTTATGAAATTATCTTTACAGTCCATTAGAATCGGAATAGTGCGAACAAACATTCCTAAAGCATTCTGAGAATATTCCTCATGACGGCCGTGTTCAGTAAATGTATAATAAACTTTTTCACTGCCTGTAAAGCGAGAGTAAGTGTAGGCAAACACAGCATTTAAGAAAGCACCTACTGTAATACCGTTTGCACCGGTGAAATCTTCAACAAGATTTCTGATACCACGAATAGGAAGTGAAACCTCACCGGAAGCACCATTAACCTCTTCCAGTAAAATGTTAGCCTCATCAATTTCTGAAAATTGTTCTGTGAAAAATTCATGAGCTGATTCATATTCCGGTTTAAACTGAGATTCGAATGAATCGCGACTTGCATAAACAAAGCCCAAATCTGGAGTATTGTCCAATTTGCCTTCTAAAGCAGCAGTTAAATCATGTTTAATGATAGATGAACCGTTTGCATCATTAATAATATGATGAATATTATAAACTATTCCTTTTGTCTCAGAAGCGTCAATTATGTAGAAATGCGCAAGAGATTGATGTAGATTAAATGATTTGAGTAATTCAAAATTATCAATATCATCAATTATTTCAATGCTGTAATTATTATCGCAAACCATAAGTGGCAAATCACCCTCATCAACAATACGGGCTTTTAAAACAGGATGCTTTTCAGTTAAAGCAATAACTGCATCTTTAATATTATCAATGCTATACTCCGAACCGCATTCAACAAAGCCTATGGAATTATAAGCACTGCCTTTATCATTTACATTCTCATCCAGATAAATACCTAATTGAGCTTCAGATAAAGGACATATTATACCGTTTTCAAAGTCATAGTGAGTGATGAAGTCTATTTCAGACTTTATATTGTCAATGAACTCGGATAATTTATCGTCAATATAGGTACCATCTGCACAATATCCCCTTACAATATAATCATCACCTACGTGATGAACATTTAAATCAATACCGTGGTAATCCTCATCAGAAACTTCGCCAACAGTTTCATTCACAGAGGAGATATGAGAGTCTATTGACTGGAACAAATCATTTTTAAATGAAAATTCTGTACTTAAGAAGTTAAATGTAACTGGACACTGTTTATATTCGAATTCATGAGCTGTGTAAATTAATGAAGCGTAATTGAGACCCAAATTATTAATTTCACTGAATGCTTTTTTAAGTTTATAAACATCAGATATCAGAGAAGTGGAATCATTATCTCCGCTTACATCAACGATGACAGGATATTTGCTTGTAAACCAACCCACGGTTCTGTTGACATCGGCCAAGCTTTCATCACGACCGTAAGATTCACGATTGAAAATAATATCCTTATCATAAGTCTTTTTATAAGACCGAGCGATTGCTAAAGCCAGTAATTCCTCTTCAGACAACATCAACAGATTATTAGCATCATAATCAGCATCATCTACAGTGAAGCTATAATATTTTGCCTTTCCCCTAATATCTGAATCATCCAATAAACTGTTAACTTCAATCCAATGCTCTTTTTCTTCATCGGAAATGGATTCCAATAAATTTTTCACATCATTTACCCATGATTTATAAGGATATGGTCTTTTAAGGTCAATTTCGCCACCTGAAACCAATTCAGTATAAATATGAGTCAAATCATCCAGTATTGTGCTCCAGCTTACACCATCCACAATCAAATGATGAATAACAAATACAAGATATGATTTTCCTTCAGAGCGGACAAGACTAATATCCATCAGTTTGCCATAAACATCAAGAGATTTAATTGCTTTGTCCATGATTTCGGAAATATTCCTGTTTAAATCACCGCTAACATCAAATTCACTGATTTCACAAACACAAGTATCCAACGGCATGATTTCCTGAATAACATTGCCGTCATCAACACGATAATTTACCCTCAGCATGTCATGGAGATTTGTTAGACTATCCCATGCATTCTGCAGAATATTTATATCCAGGTCAGCGAAAGACTCAACAATGAAGCTTTGGATGTAATCATTTTTATTGACCTTATCAAAGAAATAACTTTGAATAGGAAGCAGATCAACAATTCCCTCGGTTGCACCGTAAGATACCTGAACATCATCACTTATATGTTGAGCTATAGCATAAGGAGTTTTATAATTTAAAATATCCCTTGCAGTGCAGGATATGCCTTCTTTTTGAAGCAGGGAAATAACCCTAATTGCTTTAATGGAATCTCCACCAAGACGGACAAAGTCATCAAGCAAACCAATGGATTCCTCTTCAAAGATAGAGGCAAACACATCAGCAATCACTTTTTCAGCATCTGTTGTTGGGGCAACATAGTCAACATGCAGCTCTCCAACATCAACTTCAGGCAATTGACGCTTATCAACTTTGCCGTTGACAGTTAAAGGAATGTTATCCAAACGAATGACGAATGCCGGAACCATATAATCAGGTTTATGCTCACTTACATAATCACAGACAGTATTTCTAAGCAAATCATCACCAATATCTCCAGATACTACAACATAAGCCACTAATTCATTAGCGCCATTATAATCAACTGTCTGTACAGTCACATCAGCTATGCCATCAATATTTCTGATTGCAGATTCTATCTCTGATAATTCCACACGATTTCCTCTGATTTTAACCTGACTGTCACGGCGGCCCACAATAGCTAATGACCCGTCAGGAAGCAACCTTACAAGGTCTCCTGTACGATACATTACCTCATAGCCCTCACCGTCAAAAGGATTTTCAATAAATGCGTTGAGTGTTTCTTCATTATTATTCAGATATCCATTAGCAACCTGATGGCCTGCAAGGTATAATTCTCCTACAGCACCACATGGCACACGTCTTAAGTCATTATCCAGAATATACATTTTTGAATTATAATTTAAATAACCGATAGAAGAATAATCTAACTTATCTCGATTTTTAATTGATGTTATGAAGTTATTTGTTTCAGTAGGGCCGTACTCATCAACCAAAATATAATTATCAGGACTTTCAAATTCACCTAATTTCTCACCACCGACAAAGAGGTACTTCAAAGAGGTATTGCCTACACTTTCAGCAAATAATTTACCAACCTGTGTTGTGATTATGGTATGAGTAATATCCTGACTGATAAAGTAACTGTTCAGTTTCGCCATGTCCAGACGTATTTCTTCCGGCACTATGGATAAACAAGCTCCTGCAAATATAGCTTTAAATATAGACTGACAGCCTGCATCAAAACCTATTGACGGATATAATCCGTAAACATCATCACTGGATAAATCATAAGTGCGGGCATAATATTCAGCAACATTCAAAATTGATTTTCTGGTAATTTTAACACCTTTAGGAACACCAGTACTGCCGCTTGTATATAGAATAGCTGCAACGTCACAGCTGGAAATATCCAACTTGTTTAAAGTTCCAATTGACTCCCCAACAATGCCGGAGATATTTAAAATAACAGAATCTTTAAATAATTCGTTGGCACGTTTGAAAGTATTATCATCCACTAGAACAACCTTGGATGAAGTATCTTTTATTATGTATTCCAAACGTTCATCAGGAAGAGTGGTATCTAAAGGCACGAAAACAGCACCTAAAGATAAGATAGATAAGACACTGAACATATATAATTCGGATCTATCGACAAAGAAGGCTACATTGTCCTGTTCAGTTATACCCAGATTTGTTAAAGCCTTAGCAACCTTATCGGAAATGAATGCACCTTCAGCATAGCTGTAACAACTATCCTTGAAAGACACCAATTTATTATCAGGATATTTTTCAAGATTATCATTAAATGCTTCCAGAATATCATTATAATCCAAAGGATACTCGGTTTGGTTATAACTGTCTAAAAGCTCCAAATCAGATTCTGAAACATAATCAATATCCTCAAGGTTTTCCGCATCAAGAATTTGTGTTAATATTTCACGATACACTTCAACAAAGCGAATAGCAGTTTCGGAAGAATACTTATCAGAATGCTCCAAACTAATAAGATATCCATCATCCAAATCATTAATAACACATAAGAACTCAGAAACCAAATCACCAATAGGTTCAATAAGCATATCCTCTCCGATGTGCGATACATCGTTCAAATTAAAATTATACTCGAAACTGACATCAATGTTTAAATCAAATTCACGGGCAAGCAATCTGAACGGATAAACACCATACAACATGGAATCCAGATTCAAATCGGAGAAATAATTCAGGAAGTTTTCAACTGAATCATTTCTGCAGTCAACCAGAACAGGAATAGTACGAATATACATTCCTAATGCGTCCTTGTTATACTCCTCATGACGGCCATGCTCAGTGAAAGTGTAGTAAACTTTATCGCTGCCTACAAATCTTGAATAAGCATATGCAAAAATTGCATTTAAAAATGATCCGACAGTGATTCCCATATTGCCTGTGAAATCCTCAACTTGCTGACGAATACCTCTCACAGGAAGGGAAACTCTCTCAGTTATTCCGCTGACATCAGCCAAAATCTTATTTACCTCAGCAATGTCTGCAAACTGTTTTTCAAAGAATTCATGTGCAGATTCATAAACAGGTTTAAACTGGGATTCAAATGAGTTACGGCTAGCATATACAAATCCTAAGTCCACCTCTTCGTCCAAATTACCATCTAATGCATCAAGTAAATCTCTCACAACTATTGATTCACTTGTAGCATCACTAATAATATGATGAATATTAAAGAATATTCCTTTTTCATCATCATTATCAATGATAAAGAAATTTGAGAGAGATTTTTCTAGATTAAACGGATTAATAATACTATCATAATCATTATGATGAATTATATCAATATCAGGAACACTATCACAAACCAATAAAGGCATATCACCATTATCAACCACCCTTCCTTTTAAAACAGGGTGTTTTTTAATTAACGCAACAATAGCTTCTTTAATTTCCCCAACAGTATGATTTGAATCACATTCAACAAAATTCATAGTGGAATAGGCAACACCTTTGTCTTTAACTTTCTCATCGAGATAAATACCCAATTGAACTTCTGATAACGGACAAACAATACTCTCATCCAATCCGTAGCCTGAAAGGAATTCCAGTTCAAAGCAGATATTATCAATAAACTTGGATAACTTCTCGCCAAGGTATGTGTCATCAGCACAGTTACCTGATACCAGATATTTATCCTGTTCCTGAGAAATATTTAAATCAATACCATAATAATCATCTTCTGTTGTTTCAAATTCAATATTTTGCTCTAAAGATGAATCCATATTACATGATTTGAATAGGCTATTTTTAAATTCAAATTCACTGCTTAAGAAGTTGAAAGTGACAGGACAATGTTTAAATTCCATTTCATGTGCAGTATATATCAATGACGAGTAGTTTAAACCTAAATTCTTGATTTCATTGAATGCCTTTTTAAGTTTATAGACATCAGATATTAATGAAATTGAATCATAATCATCTCCTACATCAACGAAAACAGGATATTTACTAGTAAACCAACCTACAGTCCTATTAACATCCGCCAAGCTTTCATCACGACCATAAGATTCACGATTAAAAATAATATTTCTTCCATAAGTCTTTTTATAAGCACGAGCAATACCTAATGCAAGATATTCCTCTTCAGACAACATTAAAATGTTATTGCTATCATAACTTGCGTTTTCAACTGCAAAAACAAACTGTTTGGATTTACCTTTAATGTCTGAATCATCCAGTAAACTGTTTATTTCAATCCAATGCTCTTTTTCCTCTTCGGAAATATCATCAAGTAATGTTTTTACATCATTCACCCATAATTTATAAGGATATGGCCTTCTAAGATCAATTTCACTGTCAGAAACCAGTTTATTATAAATATGAGTCAAATCATCAAGTATTGTACTCCAACTTACACCATCCACTATCAAATGATGAATAACAAATACAAGATAGGATTTTCCTTCAAAGCGAATCATGCTAATATCCATCAGATTATCATAAACATCAAGAGAATTGATTGCATTGTCCATTATTTCAGAAATATTCTGATCTAAATCCTCATCAACGTTAAATTCATTAATTTCACAAACACATGTATCTAACGGCATGATTTCCTGAATAACTGCATTATCTTCAAGATGATAATTCACTCTTAACATGTCATGGAGATTTGTCA
>JAILDN010000014.1 GCA_024689425.1 Methanobrevibacter sp. | reverse complement strand
ATACATACTTTCCTTTAGATTCCTGAATAGCTAAGTTTAAATCGATTGAATTAGTTTTAAATTCATCATGAATAATTTTAAAATTTTTGAATTTATTAACATAGAATTCAGTTAATTCTTTAATATGATTATTAGCATTATTTACCAATATAACTTCAATATCTAAATCTTGATTGATAATAGATTTTAAACAAGAATGAATATAAATTGAATGATTATAAATAGGAATAATAACGGATATATCAATATCTTGCATATATATCATATAGTATCACATAATATATATAACTAATAAGATTAGTTTAAATCTAGATTTTCAAGTTGATCGGAAGTAGCATTAATTGAAGCCTTAACATACTCATCACAAACTTCGTTTACATCTCCCATCATTCTAAGCTCACCTTCATCAATCCAAATTGCTTTATTACATAAATCACGGATTTGGCTAACAGTATGAGATACAAGTAAAACTGTAATCCCTGAATTAATTAAAGATTTAATTTTATCTGCACTTTTTCTTCTAAATCTTATATCCCCAACAGATAAAATTTCATCAAGAATAAGGATATCTGGCTCAACAATTGTAGCAATTGAAAAAGCTAATTTAGCCCACATTCCTGAAGAATAAGTTTTTACATGATAATTTATGGCATCACCCAGTTCTGAAAACTCAATAATTTCATCATATTTTTCTTTCAAAAATTCTTCAGAATACCCTAAAAAAGCACCATTTAAAAAAATATTATCTTTTCCAGTATAATTATTATCAAATCCCGCACCTAACTCTAATAAAGGTGCAATTTTACCTTTAGTTTCAATTGTACCTTCAGTAGGATAATAGACTTGTGATAATAACTTAAGAAGCGTACTTTTTCCAGCGCCATTGAAACCAATAATGCCCACACGGTCACCTTTTGTTATTTCAAAAGAAATATTTTTAAGAGCATGGACTGTTTTAACAGGACTTTTATTCCGTTTAATAGTCCTAATGAAAAATTCTTTAAATGTATCAATTTTATCCTTTGATACTTTAAAATCCATTGATACATTTTCAACTTTTATTGCAATTTCATCAGAATAATCTTCGATTAAATCATCCAATGCATCAACAACAGAAATATTAGCATCAATATCTTGAATAGAATCAGAATTTTCATTAGAATTATTATTTAAAAATTCATCACCTACAAATTCCTTATTAACATTTTCATCAAAAATTAAATTATCATCTAAAATATTATTTTCATCCTCAAGAATGTTATTATTAGAATCAACAACATTATGTTCATTATCATCCAAAACTAAATCATCAACTGAAAAATTAGAATTTGTATCATCATCAGAATCAACAACATCCTGCCCATCATCATCCAAAACTAAACCAACACCAGAATCAACAACATCCTGCCCATCATCATCCAAAACTAAACCAACACCAGAATCAACAACACTAATCTCATTTTCATATTCGTTAGATATTTTATTATTATTTTCAGTGAAATTATTAGATTGTAATTTAATATTTAAAACATTAGAAATTAATTCTAATTCATTTTGAAGTTTAATTTTTTCATTTTCAGTTAAATCAATAGAATTATCCGCAATAACTTTTTTAATAGCATTCATTTCACCATTAAGAGAATTTAAATCAATATCCTCAAATATATTTAAATCCCTATTTTTTGAAGAAGGACAATTTTCTACAAATCTATCCTCGCAATTTTCTTCAAATTTTTTATTATTATCTTTAAATACCATATTTAAAACCTATTTATAATTGTAAAGTTAATTTTTTCTCTTGAATTCTGAATAATAAAAATCCAATAGCAAAAAACATGATTGAGAATACTGCTAAATAAAGTAATGCTGAAATATCTGGGAAAATACCATACAATAAAGTATCTCTAAAACATGTTATAGCCACATATAAAGGATTTAATGAAAAAATAATCTGAATACTAGCAGGTACAATCTCCATTGGATAAAACATAGCAGAAGCATACATTAACAATAATGTAAATATTGAATAAAAATGACCAACATCTGAAAAATATGTATTTAAAACTGCTAAAAATAAACCAACACCCAAATTTAATAAAATTAATAAAATCAAGGGAATAATAGAAGCAAACATCATTAATCTAAAAGGTGCTCCAGTAACAATCATGACGGCAAATAAAATCAACAATGCTATTAAAAAATTTATGAACTCATAACAAAGTGTGCCTATAGCAAACATATATCTTGGAACGTAAATTTTAGTTAGAATATTCCTATTTTTCCTAATAGACATCATAGCCCCGCTAGATGAACTCACAAAGAAATCAAAAACAATTTTACCTATTAAGAAATATACTGCAAAATTGTGAATTTGACGTCTAAATAGGACAGAAAAAATCACAGTGAATATAATCATTATAAGTAAAGGATTTATAAAACTCCACAAAATACCTAAAACAGATTCCTTATATTTAGTAGTGAAATCCCTTTTAACTAATTGTTTTAATAAAAATTTTTTTTCATCGAATGTTTCAAACATATAATATACATTCTATTAAACATTAGTTAAAAATATTACTAAAAAAAGTAGAAAAAATAGAATTATAAAAATAAATCTATTTTAATAATTCTGCACCTTTGTCAACAACAATTTTACAAGGAACAGGCAATTTCATTCCTGCTCTTTTTAATGCAATTTTTGCGTCTTCGAAGTTTTTCTCCTGGATATCAATGGTAATAATCCTTTGATCTTTTTTAACAATAGCTTCAACACTGATTGGTTTTCCAAAAGCGTTTCTCATACCACTTTGTACCCTATCCGCACCTGCACCGGTTGCCATTGGGTTTTCCCTTACGATTTGGTGAGGGTATACTCTTAATTTTAAGTGGTATCCTAATCTTCCAGCTGCCCTTTGCATCAATCTGTTGGATGCAATACGAGCTGCTTCCAATGAGTTGTGTCTAATTTGAGCCGGTTTTTTAACGACTAAACTTACAGACACAGGAAATTCTTCTTTTAAATTACCCATATCGTATTGTACGATTCTTGAATTTGGGGTTTTTCTAATATAATCTCTTCTAGTATAAGCACGAACCATAATAAATTCCTCCGAAATAAAAATTATATAATAAATAGAATACTTAAATATTTCACATTCGTCATTAATAAATGTTACTTTTTTAACAATCCAAAATTAAAATTTCATAAAAATAATGAAAATTATATTAACCAAAAAAATTAGAAAATTAAAACAATGAAAGTAAAAAGCATTATTGAATTAACCTTCAAAACCAAAGAAGATGCCGAGATCGTTTATCAGACCCTGGAAGTGGATAATGAAAACTTCCTCGATTCTAATTTAAAAGACAAGAAAATCACCTATGAAACGGATAACGATTCACTTACAACGACACTTGCCACCATCGATGACATGATAGCCTGTGAAATATTGGCAGAAAAAATCACAAGCATTGAAAAATAGAAATTAAACATGCTTTTTTAAATGAGTTTTTAAAAAGACAAACATTATATAACATAAAAATAACAAATATTTTACTATATTAATTCATTGAGAGAGTAATATTATGGAATGTTATTATCACCCTAGTAGAGAAAGTACTGATAACTGTGCCATTTGCGGTAAATCCATTTGTAAAGAATGTGGTTTGGAAATAGCTGGCAAAGTTTACTGTAAAGAATGTTTAGAAAAAATTATCGGTTTAAACCTTGCGGCAAATCAAGTTCAAGAAGAGCCTAAGGCAGAACCCGCAAGGTTAGCCAAAAAAGAAGAGGAACCGGAAACATTAATCGAAAAGGCAACTTTAGCCGGAGAAGAACCTCCTGAGTTCAATATGGATGAATTAACCCAAAAAGAACCTGAGGAAGTTCAGTTCACAAGAGTCGCTGAAGATTCACCATACAACATCAAGGACAACATCCAATATGAAGGCGGCATCGATTCAACCTACAGTCAGCCTAAAGCGGAACCTGCGAGCCCAAGTGTAGAGCCTCAAGAGGAAATCATTCCTCAAAGACCTGTTGAAGACGTCAGAGAAGAATTCATCCCACAAGAACCTGTTGAAGACGTCAGAGAAGAATTCATCCCACAGGAACCAATTACACAGGCCAGAAATGAATATGACACTATGGAAAGCCCACAGGCACCTCCGGAAAGCGATTACATCTATCCTGACCATTCCTATCAGCCGGAAGAAACCAGTGCAAGAAAAGCGATTGAAGACAAATATGAAAGATATTTGGATGATTTATACTTCGATGAAGATGAAGTTCCATTAAACGAACAGTTAGCTCGTGACGAAGAAAAATACGGTTCCCTAACCAGAAACGAATATCAACCTAGAAATACCTCTGAACAAAAGGTCAGCGCCGAAGATGACCTTGACAGAAGAATTCGTGAAGAACTGATGAGAAGGGAAGAGGAAAAGAAACATCCTAAAATGGAAAAAATCCATAATATCGAATATGACGATGAAAAAGAGCCTTACGGCACTGTTGACATCATACTTACTGCAATCCTCGTTATCGTTATTTTGATTGTGGTGTTCTATATCATCTACATGTTTAAATTATCAGGAACATACCCAACATTCCTTGATGCAATATACGGCCTTAAAGATCCCGGCACTTTAATAAAAGTAATATTAAGCTGAGACATTCTCAGTTTTTACTTTCTCTTTAAACACGTCCAAAACATCACCATTCCTATATTTTAACACTCTTATCCGTGAGGGGTATCTTTCAATAAATTCAGAAATATATCTTTTTTCAATAGGATTTTCCAGAATGCTTAAGACGCGCTCCTTGAAATGGGTTGAAAAGCCTTGAGGTATTGCACTTATCAAATCGTTCTTATCGTCAAATGGCCTTTCACTCATCAATTCAGATGCCAACTTATCGTTAAACAGATTTAACTTTGACAAATCCAGGGAATTTGCATTGTCAACTATCCAATCCCACTTTCTTTTGCCGAATATGATGGAATCCTCATCACGGCTTAAAACCTCAATTGTCTTTGAGGGCATCATATCTTCAACATCAGAAAAATTGCCGCTCATTACGGCTTCACGTATGCGGGTTCCGCTTACCCCTTCAATCCTTCCAACGAAAATGAACTTGCCCTTAAAATCAAAGCCTATTTTTGATAAGGAGTTTGAAAATGAGGTTATCACGTAATTGTCCTCTTTAAGCTTATCCTTCCATAAGATTTCACCTGTGGTTTTGTCAACAATCTTATATGGTTTTGGGGCTATGTGATGGCCCATGTTGATTCTTTTTAAAATCTCGTCAAAGCCGGGGCTAGGATTATATCCGCGGGGAATGAAATCTGTGCCTAAAGCCTGAAACATCTTACATAAACACAGAGAGTATTGGCCTGATCCCATTATTCCCATCGGCGGGCCTTCAACAACAACATCTGCACCTAGGGAAACTGCGATTTCGGCCCTCAATTCACGGGGCAGTATATATGGTATTCCCCTGCCGCTTCGCTCAAACATTCCCGGAACGACAGCTACAAAAAGTGAATCGGGAACCTTGGACTTTGCAACCTTCATGCAATGAAAATGGCCGTTGTGCAGAGGATTGTACTCTGTAAAATCAGCAACCAGTTTAACGTCTGAATCAGAAGGTTTTTCATTTACTTCACAATTCAAATCATCCCAAAACAGTTCCATGTCCCTTTCAAGAATACGAGAAATCAATTCCATAATAGAAAATATAAAAGTTAAGATATTTAAATAATTACTTCCATTTACAGACCAACAAAAAGTAATATTTACAATAAGCATACAATATTAATCATGATGTTAGATTTAGTAATTGAAAACTGCAAAATAATCGGGAAAAACGGTGAATACAACATCGGCATTGATGATGGAAAAATCACCGAAATCACAAAGGAGAACTTAAAGGCTGATAACACAATTGACATCAAGTCAAATTATCTCATGGCTGGTTTTATTGACCCCCACGTTCACTTCAGAGATCCCGGACTCACCCAAAAGGAAGACTTTAAAAGCGGAAGCGAAGCCGCGGCACATGGCGGTTTTGCAACTGTCATCGACATGCCCAATACGCTTCCCAAAACCAACACCTACAAAGCGCTTAAGGAAAAGATTAAAATTGCTGAATCAAAATCAATCGTCAACGTTTACCTTCAGGCAGGCCACAACAGCCTGGATGAAATGAGAAAGATGATGGAGCTGAATCCGATTTCCTTTAAGGTCTTTATGGATTTGGAAACGGACGAATCTTTAGAAGAGATTTTTAAAAACTTAGGAATTTTAAGGCGTGAAACATCATACAACGGCCTAATAGCTACCCACTGTGAAAAAAGAAGCATTGTGCAAAGGGAAAGTGAAAGGCTTAAAGATTCAAATGAGCCAATTGACTATTCTTATGGCAGACCATATACATCTGAAGATGAATCCGTCAGGCAGGCGATTGAGCTTGCAAGCAAAAACAATTTACGCTTGCACATTTGCCACTTGTCAAGTAAAAATGCTCTAAATATTGCACGTAAAAACAATATAAGCTATGAGTTTACACCCCACCATCTGCTCCTGGACAACAGTGCATTCACGAAGTACGCCACACTTGTAAAAACCAACCCCCCTCTAAGACCGAAAGGAGAATGTGTAAAAATCTCAGACATTGACGAAAATTCAATCATAGGAACAGACCATGCACCACACACACTTGAAGAAAAACAAAAAGGAGTCTTTACCTCTTCACCCGGAATTCCTGCACTTGAAACCGTAGTGAGCTTGCTTTTAACCCAAGTGAATAAAGGTAATTTAAGTTTGGATTTGATTCCAAAGATATTTTCCGAAAATGGTGCAAAAGTATTCAATTTAAACACCAAAGGGGAAATCGCTTTGGGAAAAGACGCCGACTTTACTGTCATTGACTTGAAAAGGGAAGGAAAATTCGACATTTCCACATTTAAAACAAAAGCTGAATACTCACCATTTGACGGATGGGAATATAAAGGCGCTCCAGTAATGACGATAGTTGGCGGAAAAGTTGTTTATGATGATTTATCCTAAACAATTCTCTTCTTATTTTTATTAGATGGATGATTTAGAAAACAAGACATTCTAACCCATTAAAATTCTTAAACAATTAAAAATAGTATTTGAAATAAAAAGTTTTGAAAAAAAGAAAAAGTAATAGGTGTTGGAACACCTATTTGTAACATAATGCGTCTTCAGGACATGCTTCAATACATTGACCACATAAGGTACAGAATCCTGCAATTGGTAATTTAGGATTGTCTGTTTCATGGAGCATATCGTAAGGACAAGCACTGATACAGTCACCGCATGCGTCACATTTGGATGGGTTGAATTCGATTCTGTCTCTGACGACGGTTTCGCCATCGATAGTTAATTCAATAGATCCAACATTTAATGCACCGTTTGAACAAACTGAAGCACAAGCTCCACATCTAATACAACTTGCGAAAGATGCTTCACCGTCAGTTTCTTCTAATGCTGGGCATAACATACCAGTTTTAGTTACAACACGAATAGCTTCGGTAGGACATTTGTTAGCACATGCACCGATGAAATCACATTTTTCAACGTCACGGCCAATTCCTTCAGCGTCTACAGGTGCACCTTCACCCCATTCCACATCAATTTCTAATGCGTCAACAGGACAGAGGTTTACACATAAACTACATGCAGCACATACTTCTGGAATTGAAACAGTTAAGTCGCTTGCGTTTGCTTTAATGAAGTCACCAGGACATGCTTCAATACAAGTGTTACAACCGATACATTTTGAAGCAGCGAAATTAAATGATTTAATTTCTTTTGTACGTTTGACAGGTATTTTCTCAGAGATGAAGATTTTATTCCATGGACAGGTTTGTGAACATAATCCGCATCTGATACATTTGTCATCATCTACAGCAATAGGGCTTCCTACTTCATCGAGAGTAATTGCGCCTACAGGACATGGTTCTACACAGGATCCACATCCGACACAGTCTGCGATGTAAACAGGTCCTTTACCGGATAAATCTAAATCATATTCAGCAGGTTCAACAACACCCGGAATACCAATTACATCTACTGGGCAAATGTCAACACATTTTTGACACATTACACAGAAACCTTGAACTTCTTTTAATTTTTCTTCTGTGACTACAATGGTTTCTTGTGGACAGACTTCTTCACATTTACCACAGGAAGTACAGAATACTGAATTGAAGATTAATCTTGCTTGTTCTATGCCTTCAGCAATTTCATAATCTTCCACTTTCAATGCACCTTCAGGACAAACGTCTGCACATTTTGGTTCTCCACCACACAAGTCACAGTGGACAATTGTAGTTGGTGTTAATTCAATAGCTGAAGTAGGACATGTACCTTCACATGCACCACATTTGATACAGCCATCATCGTTAATTATAATCATTTACAAAAACCCCCTTAAATCTAGAATTTTTTAATGAGGTTTCCTTCACTGTCTACAATATTTACTTCAGCTAATCTCATTTGACTATCCATTGAATGGGTAGCACAGGATAAACATGGGTCGTAAGCTCTGATAACCATTTCCATTAAGTTGAAGATTTTATCATCCACTTCTACACCAGGTTTGATGTAGTCTAAAGCTACTTGATGAATACCCATTTCCATAGCTGGGTTGTTTTGGATAGTAGCTACAACAATGTTAGCATAATTACATAATCCGTTATCATCGGATTCGTAGTGGTGGATTAAAGTACCACGAGGAGCTTCAACAATACCTACACCTTTACCTTCGGTTCTTTCTAATTCTTCTGGGAATTTTGGACCGGATAAATCTTCTTCTAATGCAGCAGCAGCACATTCAGCAGATGCTAATAACTCAATGAGTCTTGCATAGTTGAATAATAATGGTGCTTGAGCGTATCCAAATGCATCACGGAAGTCTTTAAGAGCAGCTTGAGCTAATGGAGCTTCGTCTGGCATTTTGTCACAAACGTTGATCCTTGATAATGGTGCAACTCTGTAAATACCTTCTGGATATCCCATATCTTTAATGTAAGGGAATTTTAACCAGGAGTAAGGTTTTACGTGTTCTGCAACATAGTCTGTGTACTCTTCGTTTCTGTATTCAAACAAGTCGCTTCCATCTTTGTCTTTGAATCTTACGTTACCGTTATATACATCCCAAGTTCCATCAGGTTTTACAATACCACAGTGTCTTGTGTCACCAAAGTTACCTAAGGATGCAACTAAGTCAATGTTTTCTTCAAATACAGGAATAGCTAAGTCTAAAGTAGCTTGTGCTAATTCTACGTTTTGTTTAGCTCTTTCGAGTAAGTCTTTTTGAGTTTCATCATCTAATTCGGTTGAGATACCACCAGGAGTGGATGAGGTAGGGTGAATAGGACGACCACCTATTTTTCTAACCATTTCTAAACCGTTTCTTCTGATGTTAATAGCTTGAAGTGCTATTTCAGGCATATCTTTAATAACTTGGAAAACATTTCTTGTTCTTCTGGTTCCGTTAGGAATTATTAAATCTGGTGCTGCTAAGAAGTAGAAGTGAAGAGCGTGGGAGTGCATGTATGATCCCCAGTTCATAATTTCCCTCATTCTGTATGCAGCAGGTAAGATTTCATAATCATCGAAACCGAAAATTTGGTCAACTGCTTTTGCAGCTGCTAAGTGGTGTTGTACATCACAAATACCACAAATACGAGGTACCATTCTTGGTAATTCTTCAACAGGACGACCGGTTAAGAATTTTTCGAAACCTCTGAATTCCATAACATGTAATCTTGTTTCTTGAACATTTCCAGCATCATCTAAGTGTACTGTAATTTTAGCGTGTCCTTCAATACGAGTAACAGGCTCCATAGTAAGTTTAACCATTTTATTCTCCTCCTTTTTGCATTTTAATTGGTACTAATGCAGCAGGTAATGTGTAAGTATAGAAAGTACCTACAATATCATCTAATTGATCAGCAACAGTTTCAGGGTCAACTGTTTTATCTTCAGTTACACCGTAGTCAGATGCGATTGCACTGATCATTTTTGCACCTTGGTCTAATACTTTAGATGTAGGACCGTAACATCCTCTACATGGGATAGCAATGGAAGGACATTCTGAACCACATAATGATACGGTTGCAGGACCCATACATACTAATCCTTGAGTAATTAAACATAAATCAGGTTCAGGTTTACCTAATTCAAATTGTCTTTTAATGAAGTCCATAGCTAAACCAGCAGGTGGTTTTTCTCTAGGACATACTTCACATAAGTTAGTAGCAGGTAATTCGATTGTTTCACCGTTTAATAAAGCTAATACAGCTTCAGCTACTACGTCAGAACGAGGTGGACAACCTGGAATGATTAAATCAACGTCCATAACTGCACTTAATGGTCTTACTCTGCTTTCTAAGTGAGGAACATCTTCATGAGGGATGACTCCTTCAGGGTTTACAGTAGATACGGAATTAATGTATGCTTCTTCTTCTAATTCTTCAACAGTCCATAAGTTTCCAAGACCTGGAATACCTCCGTAACAAGCACAAGTTCCGTAAGCAATAACTAAGCTTGCTTTTTCATTTAACATTTCAGCTAATTCTCTGTTTTCGTCATTTCTGATTCCACCTTCAGCGATGAGAACATCTAATTCAGGTACTTCATCATATTTTGTATCCATGAGTACTGGAGAGAATTCGAAATCAGCTAATTCCATTACATCAATTAAAGATTCGTGGAAATCCGCAATGGATAAGTGGCATCCGGAACAACCACCGAACCACATAGTTCCTATTTTAACTTTTTCTGCCATATTTAACTCCTCCAATTTATCCTTCTGCATTTAATTGATCTTTTAATGGAGCTGGACCTAAATCTTTAATTCTGTTTACCATCATATTAACAGATTTAGAGAATTTTTCACCTTCGGATGCGGAAATCCAGTCGTGGTGAACTCTTTCTTTTCCAATTCCCATATCTTCAACCAATTTATAAATTAATCTCATTCTACGATCTAATTTATAGTTACCAGCGTCGTAGTGGCAGTCACCCATGTGACATCCTGCTACGAATACCCCGTCAGCACCTTCTTTAAATGCTTTTAAAATAAATTGTGGGTCAATTCTTCCGGAACACATTACACGAATAACTCTAATATTCGGTGGGTATTGCATACGTGCAGTACCAGCTGTGTCTGCTCCTCCATAGGAACACCAGTTGCAACAAAACATTACAATTTTTACATCATCAGCCATAGAGTTTTTCCTCCTCTATCAAATTTTTTTAGTTTTTTTTGTTCGTTTTTAGAAATTATTCATTTCTAAATACAATTTTAGAATTTTTTAAAAAATTTTAAAATCGTTTTCTTAAGGCAAAATGTTTAGGTATGCCTTAATTTCACAATTTATGTACTTTAATGAGCTAGCTCAGCATAACATTAACGTACTGATTAATATATTTTATAAATAATTAATATAAAGGTTACTTAGAAAAGTAATTCAAAAGGTTTATATACTATAAAACAAGTTTTTAAAAAAAGAAAATAAAGGGATATTACATCCCATCTAAGCTCATATCAATCATCATTTGAGTCTGTTGAGCTAATTCATCAGGAAGCCCAGTAATATCCATGTTTAAAAAACCTCTGACAATCATGGACTCAGCATCTTCTTCGGTTATTCCTCTGGATGTTAAATAGTTAATTTCATCCTCTGAAATCTTACCAACAGCCGCTTCGTGAGACATTTCAAGGTTAGCGGAACTTGCTTCAAGCTCAGGAACAGCATAAATAAAACTGTCATCAGACAAAACCAGACCGTGACATTCAAGGTGCCCTTTAACTTCGGGAACAGTACCTGCCAGATGCCCCCTTGCATAAATTTGAGATTCATCCTGAGCAACTGCCCTTGATATGACTTCCCCTCTGGCACCTTTTGCATTCAATAAAACACGTGATCCCACATCAATGATGGAATCTTTCTTTCCTCCCTGAATGGATTGGAAAATAGCTCTTGAATTTACACCATCACAATAAGCGGTTGGGAATGATTGAATTGTGTTTACAGGACTAGTTAAAATGTAGTTATTGATATAAGTTGAATTATCCATTAATTTAACACCTGTTCTTGGACGGACTTCAACCTGCTCAGCCCAATTGTGAACCATTGTAAAAGTAATTTTAGAACCCGGTTTTAAATACATTTCAGACACACCGACATGCATCGCAGAAGCTATATCATCTCCAGTTGCACAGCCTGTGATTAAGTGAAGCTCTGAGTTTTCCTCAGCAATAATAACATTGTGTGCAGTCTGCATAACTTCCTCATCACCAATGAACATACATGCCTGAACGGGCATAACCTCTTTAGTTCCAGGAAGTGAACGTACAAAGTATCCGCTGGTAACACCGGTTTCTTTTTCTCTTAAAGCAGTTTTAGCAGTATATTTATCCGCATCAGGCTTTACAACTTTCCAGAGATAATCTTCCAGCCAATTATATTTATCAAGTGCAACAGCCATGCCCATTACTTCAATAGAATCAGAAATGGAATTATTAGTAAATACATTAGTCTGGTCAATCTGTAAAAATGAACCTGATCTGTTATGTTCTTCAGTATCTACCCCAACTTTTAATAAGGTATTTTTAGTTGATTTGTCAACATCATCCAAATCATCCAATAAGTCTAAAGCATTTACAGCTTCATCAGTAAAGTTTTCTATTGTAACATCTGCCCCAATTGCAGCTTTTTTGTCTTTTGCTTTTTCAGCATCCCTATAAACATCCCGCACACTCAACACATCCATTAAATCCGTTTTTCCTAATATCTTCTAAAATTTCAGTAGGGTTTCCAGAACAGGAAATTTTTCCGTTCATCAATACGTGAGCTTTATCCGCACTTACAAAATTCAATATATAACCCAAGTGAGTAATTAAAAGCCCGCTTCTTTTTCTGGTTCCCTGCGGTTTATCTTTATCAAGCAACGTACCTATTTCAGATGCCAGTAACTCTACATTTTCAATATCCACACCGGAATCCGGCTCATCAAACATTGTAAAATCAGGCATTTGTGCCAATAACTGTAAAATTTCAGATCTTTTAACTTCTCCTCCTGAAAATCCGAAATTGACATCTCTGTCCAAGAATTCATCACTAAATTTAAGTTGTCTGGCCAATTCCTGCATTCTCGGATTTAAGTCTTCATCCATATCCTGATGAGATTCTATTTTAAGCAAATCTCTTACAGAAACACCCCTGATTGCTGGAGGAGATTGGAAACTTACACCAATACCTAATTTAACTCTCTCAGCAGTAGTTAAATCAGTGATATCCTGACCTTTAAATTTAATAGTCCCATTTACAACATCATATTGGGGAAATCCTAATATAGTTAAAAATAAGGTACTTTTTCCAGCACCATTTGGCCCTAAAAGAACATGAGTTTCACCTTCTTCAATAGCAAGGTTAATATCATTTAGAATCCTTTTTCCGCCGACTTCTACAGCCAAATTTTCAATCTCAAGTAACATTAAAAATCACCTAATTATATATTAATACTACAAATTTCTTAATAATTAAATTTTAATCTACAAGATATAAATAGTTAACAAAAATAGGCAATTATAACAATTGTTAAGGTTAAAAATAAAAAAAATAGAAAATAACTGAACTTATTCAGTTACAATAATGAATTCACCGACTTTTTCCACTTTAGCAAAAGGAACTAACAATAAGTCACCGTTTCTTTTAGCGCCTTTTACATGAATATTACGGTCAGCTTCTACGCGAATAGCAATATCAACTATTTTACCGGTTTTTTCGTTTACGATTAATTCATCTAAAACTCCAAGAATACGAGCATTATTAGTTGCCACTTGGTAGTTTTTAATTTCACTCCATAATTTTTCTTCTCTTTTAGGAATTTGTTTATTTTCCATGAAATCACCTGATAATAATATTAAATTTAATTATATTATATTTATATGTATTCATTATATTTAAACGTATATTTGTCAGCCACATTAGCATCTTGAAGAGTATTAATATTAAATGCCAATTCTTCCTTTTCAATGATTAATTGAGTTTCATCCTGGACTTCATTAATACTTCTTAAAATATTAACCCCTACAGGAACAAGGCCATTAAATTCATACTCATACTTTAAACCCAACTTATCAAAAATACTTACAGGAATTAATGTTGAAAGAGCATCTTTATCGGATTTAAAATATGACTCCAAAATAAAATCAATGCATTTGCCACTTATAAAAGGCAAATCTGCATTAATAAAAAGCAAAATGTCCTCACTAGACTTTTCTTCAAAATAATCTAAAATCAAAGCTAAATCATTAAGATAATCAACACCAGGAGTATCTAAAACCTCAAAATCGAATTGATTAATATATTCAGTGGTTTTTGGGGTGTGAGGACTGGTTGCAATAACTACTTTCTCGACCAATCTGGACGAAGATAAATTGTCAAGTACGTATTTAATCAAAGGTTTATTGTGTAATTTGAAAAGAGGTTTTTCGACTGGAGTTTTAAGACGTGTTCCTCTACCTCCAGCCATCACAATCGAATAAATCATGCAAAAAACCTAAGCGAACTTACCGCCAGCCATTTTCATACGATCCTTAAGGATACATCTTCCTCCCTGTTTACCACCAATAGGAACCTTAGGAGTACCCATTGAGTTCATACAACGAGCCATAATAGCAGAACCCAAAGCAAGACCATCCTCAACGAAAACAACACTTTCAAATTTATCCTGAACCGCTTCTAAAATAAGCTGAGGTTTGCGTCCGGTAATACCAGCCCTACCTGTAATACCCAAAGCGGAACCCGGGATAATAACGTTTTCCTTAAATGCAACCTCCAAACATCTTTTAACAATATTTGTACTTACATAATCAAGAGTTGAAAGCAAGGTAGGAAGACCATATGCATCATAGAACTGTTCACCGACTTCCATCAGTTCAGGCAACTTATCACCATTGAAACCAACATCACAACCGATTAAAGTGGTTCCCGCATTTTCAGCAGCTTCAGGATTAACAGGAACGGTACCAAACCTTTCGACATCCATAGGAACTTTAGTAATGTTAACCAGTTTATGGGCTTCAAGAGCATTGGCTTCAGCCTGCTTGTGATCAGCCTTTTTCATGGCCTTATCAGAGTATATATCAAGTGCCGCACCGTTTTTCTTATCGATTAAACCGGAACCTCTGGCCAAAGAGTCGCTTACAACACCTGCCAAACCCAAAAAGTTGCCGACAGTGTTAGCATAAGGTTCGTTGTCATTTACAATACGGCCTGCCAAGGTGGAACCGAAGTCCAGGGAAACACAAGGGTTTCTGTAATCGACATCAGTCCATTTAGCACCCAATTTAATACCTGCAGTAACAAGTTCCCCTTCCATTTCATTTGCAACTGTTTCTTTACCTTCAGGAGGAACTACACTAACAACAGCACCGTCAAACATGATATTTTCCAAAAGAGTGTGCTTATGCAATCTTTCAGGAAGCTGTGAAATACTCATTGCAGGAGACATCTTACGAGGAGGAATATCAGCTTCAAGACAACCGTCTGCAAGAGCAATAATCAATTGACCTGCCTCTTCGGCGGTTGCAAAACCGGCAGTTACACCAGTTGACCTAACGACAAAGTCCAAATCCTCATCCTTGTCAACACCACATTTCTTAAGGGATTCCAAAACAGTATCTCTAATCAATTCTGTAACGGCTTCTTTAGAAAGTTCAATACCCCATACTGTCTTACCGAATACCTCTTCATTAGCCTTTGGCGCTCTGATATCACGAGTCATTTTAACAGTTTTATTCAGTAAAAAAGATTCACTTGTGTTTAGGTTAGTGGCCATTACAATACATTTTGTAGTTGTGTTACCTAACTCAACAGAAGCGGTTACATAAAAAACATCAGGTTTTTTAACAGCACCTGGACTTGCAGGACCCGCCTTTTGAGCTCTTAATACGGCTAAATTTCCTTCTTTAGAATGAGCAATAATAGGCTTAGGACCTCTATTAAAAATTTTACTTAAAAAAGACATTATTCAACCTCTCCAAATTAAAAGTTAAATAATACTATCTTTTTATAATAATATAAATTTTATTAAAAAGTTTTTAAAAAAAGTTTGAAAAAAATAAAAAAAGTAGATTAGATGATAAAATCACCTAATCGGGACCCCTTATCTATAATAAGTTGTTAATTGGGTGGTCTTCTACAGGTTCAGTACCGATATCTTTTGCTGCTTCAGCAATCATGATATCTGCCATACCACAAGCAGGGAATGCGAGTTTGGAGTTTTCGATAGGTCCGAAAAGAACGAAGTCTCCACCAGCCATTTGTTGAACGATGTTTGAACCGATATCACAAACAGGCCATGCTTCTTTGTGTTCTTTTTTGTATCCTCTTAACCAGTCCCATGCGGATGGTACGTTGTGAATACCAGATCCTACAGGGTATCCCCATTTAGCTTTTACTGCATAAGAAGTTCTTACAGCAGGACCAGCACCTTGTCCTAAAGGAGTAACTGCTACGTCCATCCATGGTTTGGTAATACCACATTCGTCAGCCATTTCGAGAATACCTTGATCGATAACAGATCCACCAGTTTCCCAGATTTCGATTTTTCCTTCTACACCAGGAGTCATTGGGTTGAAACCTAAGAGAATGGATGCATCGATGTCTGAGTTTTTAACTGCTTCGATTTCTCCAGGTTCGGCTGCCATACTTAATGAGTTGTAAACAGCTCTTTCAGCTAATCCGACTTCTTGTACATATTCTACACCTGCAATTTTTGCTGCAGCTGCAGTTGAATCTATAAGGAAAGGTTTGTCACAGATGTCTCCTACAAATTCTAAGTATTTTACCATAGCTTCTGCAGTAGCACCGAAAGTTTGTACAACACAAGGGTTTCCGGTTACATCGGACATTTCTTCCATAGTTTTAATTAATCCTTCAGCAGCATCTTTATCAAAGATACCTTCTTTTTCATCACTAATAATTTTGTGTCCGCCGTAGAAGATAGTTCCTGCTAAAACGGTAGGGTATTCACCAGGTTGTCCTCCCATTTTTACTCCAGCAATATCTACGACGAGTTGTTCTTTCTCAAATCTAAACATAAGTATAACCCTCCTATAATAAGGTAGATAACATTGAAGCTATACCGAATTTTATAGCTACAATTAAAATAATTAATCCAAGTATAATACCATATAGTATACCAACATCTCTACCAGTTTGTTGGCCTAAACGTTGATAATATTCCCCAACAGTGAAATCAACCTTTTCTTCTGCATCATCTAATTTTGCCATGATAGGGTTGAACTCATCTGCGGAAACCATTACTTGAGGTATGGAATTTTCTTCACTCATAATAACACCTCTATAATCCTATTGCTTTTGCAATGAAAGGAATAATTACGATAAAGAGCAAAGCAATGCAAATACCAATTGCAAACCCTTTTACTCTAGTTGCGAGTAAACCTGCAAATAATTTACCTTCTCTTGCAAGGAGTTTTGAACTGTATTCAGCATCATCTGCTGCAGTTTTCATACTGCTTATGTTTGGTTTGTTTGAAATTTGTACCATAATTAAACCTCCTCTAGAATATCAAGAATAAAACTCCAATGATTAAAGTAAAAGCTAATCCGATCATTATACCTTGAACTTTACCAGCATAATTACCAGCCATATTTCTTTGGATAGCCCCAACCATGTCGATTTTGGTGTTGATATCTCTGATTCTTGCTTCAATAAGAGCGGTTTCAGCAGATACAACTTTCATTTCTTCTCCATCGTCTTCGTCATCGCCATCTTCATCTACAGAAATAACCATAGCTTCTTCTTCAAAAGCACCTGGATCTTTTTCTACACATTCTTTAATTTTAGCATTAATTGCTCCAGTATCTTCAGTATCGATTAAATCAATGATTTCTAATTGGTTTTGGAATCTTTCAATACCGTCGAGTGGAATATTCTCTACGAAAGGAATAGCCCCGGTTGCTCCGATAATTTTCTTTTTATCTGGATCTGCACCGTTTTCGTATAATGCTTGGATACTTTGACCTGTAATGTGTCCTTGTACTTCAGCACCAGTTACGATTAAGAAACGGATGTTAGGATTTGAGATAATGTTTGCAACAACTTTTTCTATTCCTAAGTTTTCTGTTTTACATGGACCTGCGATTGCTGCACCTGATAACTCGCCTTCAATGTGAGAAGCGAGAGTGGTTACTGCAACAGGGCTTTCAGGATCACCTACAATGTAATCCCCACTAATAACCGGCCAGCCATCTGCAGGAGCTTTTTTATCAGCCATCTATAATACCCCCAATGCTTGTAAGATTGGTAATGCAGCAAATAAAACGAAAGATGCTAATAAGAATCCATATACCATGTTTGTTAACATACCTGCAGTAATGTAGGAACCTTCTCTTCCAGGGAAAGAACCAGCAGGACTTGTATATGGGTCTAATGAAGCCATTAATTCATCAGCAGCCAATTCCACTTTTGCTACTTGTTCATTTACTTCATCCATAGATAGGAGCACAACTCCTCCACCTAAAGATGATCCGATGACCCCAGTTACAGGGTCTAATGCGAAATTCATTTCAGGTACGACCTGAATCATAGGTAACATTTGAGCCATATTTGATTCCTCCTATTCTATTGCTCCACTTTAGGCCATAATCCAGCCCATTTGGTTGATGCTGCATCGTTGATAGAAGCTAATACGAATGCTCTGAATGATACAATCCATCCGATTAAACCAATGACTAAAACAACAAACCAACCTAATCCGCCAGTAGTAGCAGATAAAAGACCAACAATAGTCATGGATAAGAACGCAGTAGAACATGCACATTTGAGAGTTCTTAATTGATCTTCGTTAGGTCCTAAACATGCGTTGAATGGGTGTTGGATAGCCATAGTACA
>JAILDN010000088.1 GCA_024689425.1 Methanobrevibacter sp. | reverse complement strand
TGAATTATTAATTTTGTATCCAATAGAAAAATAATATACAATATATTGAAAATTTACCATTAATGTAAAAAATATTAGTCATAATGTCCCTCATCAAAAAAGTAAAATATGAAATAAAAATAAAATAATTAACATAATCTGTTTATCAAAATGGTGAGAAATTGTACGATAAAGATTTCATATTAACTGAAGTAAATAGCATCAGAAATGAAATAGGTCATGATGAAGTTAACATTTACATCGAAGAAATCTATTTTAATAAAGATACTAATGAATTATGGATAATAACTGAAGATAGGCCAGATAAATCCGCAATTATTGGAAAAGGTGGATGGGTAGTTGGAAAACTAAAAGAAAAACTCAATTTAGAGAGTATTCATGTTGAAAGTTATGGAGATTACCTTCAAAAAGAATATAAACTAAAATTATCTAAAAGAACTGTTGAAAACCTGAATTTAGATTTGGTAGGTATTAAAAACCTGTCTAAAGCAATTGACGATAAACTAAATAATATCTACAGTTTTAACTTTGAAAATTATTTAAAAAATAATGAGTTCTGTGAAAGTAAAAATACAGAAGCTGTCGTTGCACTATCCGGCGGTGTTGACAGTAGCTTTTCATTAATTTTAGCAAAACACCTAGGTTTTAATCCTATAGCAATTACAGTTGATCCTGGAACAATAATTCTGCCGAATCAATACAAAAAGAATATTGAACTTATATGCGATAGCCTGAATGTGAAACATGAATATTTAAAATCAGATTATGGTGACGTTATTAAAGAATCTTTAAGCGGAAAACTACACCCATGCGGAAGATGCTCTAAAAACACTTCAAAAATAGCTAAAGAATATGCTATTGATAATGAAATTCCAATAATTATCTTTGGTGATATGCTTGCAACAGGTACACAATGCATAAATAAACAAGAAGATTCAATATATCGATTGAACCTTCCGGCAAGTTTATCCACAGGAAAACAAGAAATAAAATCCTTAATCAGAAAGTATGGTTTAAAAGAGTTTAAAGGATTTGGATGCCCATTGCTTTATGAAGTTCACAAAAACTATCCTTACCTAAAAAAATATTCAATCCAAAGAATACTTAGAGAAACCCGTTCACAAGCTTTAGAACCTGGCGAAGCACTAGACTTAATATGGAGTTTCTACAAAACAAGATAATATGTTACACAAAATCTGTCCCAGATGCGGATCAAAAAGAGTAAAATGGATTATTCCTCAAAACTGGTCAATGTGGCAATGCTTTGATTGTGACTATACTGGCCCAATCATTGAAGGTGATGAAAATCTCATTAAAGAAATTAAAGAGGGATATGAAGCATCAAAAAATGATTAATTAAAAAAATAAGTTAAAGGAAATTAAATTCCCTTTTTCTCAAATTCTTCATTTAAGAATATTTTAATATTATCACGTGCCATCTCAACCATTTCAGGAGCAGGTCCTCCAACAACACGTCTAATTTTAACATTTTCATAAGGATTCAAAGCATTTTGAATTAACTCATCTGCCAATTCTAATTTATCGAAACCTAATTCCACTGCAATGTTATCAATGAACTCGGAGGTTATATCCTCTTCAGCCATATCATTTGAAGTGGCTTCGTTTACAATACGACCTACGATTTTATGAGCGGTTCTGAATGGAACTTGTTTTTCACGAACCATAATATCTGCCAAATCAGTGGCAGTAGCAAAATTACGGCCTGCAAGCTCAGCACATCTTTCTGTGTTAAATTCAACTGAAAGCAACATGCGAGTGACGATTGATAAAGTATCCTGCGTTACTTCTACAGCATTCCATAAATGGGGAGTAATCTCTTGCAAATCCCTATTATAAGTGTATGGAATAGCTTTAAGAATAGTTAAAATAGTTACAAGTTCACCATTTACAATGGTTGATTTTCCACGAGCCAACTCTGCAACATCCGGATTTTTCTTTTGAGGCATGATAGAGGAAGTTGATGAATATTCATCAGCCATTTCAATAACGCCAAACTCATAAGTACTCCATAAAATCAATTCTTCACAGATTTTAGATAATGTTGTACAAAGGGAGACTAAATCAAAAACCGTTTCAGCAATGAAATCTCTTGCAGAAACTCCATCCATTGAGTTTTCTAAATAAGCATCAAAACCTAATAATTTAGTAGTTAACTCACGATTAATTGGAAAACTAGTAGTGGCCATAGCAGCACTACCTAACGGATTTAAATTAACACGTTTATAAGTATCTTCAAAACGTTCATAATCCCTTTTTAAAGCTTGAGCATGAGCCATTAAATGATGAGCAATTGTTATCGGTTGAGCATGTTGTAAGTGAGTAAATCCAATGAAAACATCATCCAAATGCTCCCCAGCCATTTCGACTAAACCTTCAATAAATTCTAAAATTCCAATTTGAATATCAATGATTTTTTCACGAAGCACCAATCTAATATCAGTTGCTACTTGGTCATTACGGGATTTTGCAGTGTGCATAAATCCTGCTTCTGGCCCAATTTTAGATGTCACATAATTCTCGATAGCCATGTGCACATCTTCTACGGATGGATCAAAAACTAATGCTCCATAACCTTCATCTCTTAAATCATCTAATGCACATAAAATCTTATCAGCAATATCTGCATCGATAATTCCTTCATGCTTTAACATTGAAGTATGTGCAAAATTAGTTTTAATATCCGCTTCAAAAATAATTTTATCAAACTCTAAAGAGGAAGTATATTCAGCAGCTTCATCAGTCATTCCTGTTTTAAATCTACCATTTCTTATATTATCCACAAGAATCACCACTTAAAAAAAATAAAAAAAGAAAAAGATTTTATTAAAAAAATCTATTTTTTCATTTCAGTGTATCCGCATTTACCACAAGCTACTCTGTCACCATGGTCTGCCATGAATACACCTTCACCACAACGAGGACAAATTTGGTTTTTTCTTTCAATTTTGTCGCCATCTACTTTGTAAAGATCAGATTTTCTTACCATTAAAATCACCTATTCTTCTTCATCTTCAGCTGGTTCGACAACTTCAGTATTTTTAGCAATTACATGTTTAGTTTCAATGTATTCTAAGTCTTCTACAGTATCATAAACTTTAGCATAGCCTAATGCTTTTGGTTCACCATAGTGTGGTTGTACATTGTCTACAACAATTAAATCTTTTTTAGTGTTTAATAAAGCTACTAATTTAGATTTAATATCTAAAACTTTAGGAGTTGCTTCCCCATCATAATCAACATAAAATTTGATTTCTTTTCTATTGAACAATTTATTTTCTTTTTCTTCAAAAACATCAATTTCCATAATTAAGCCTCACTTAACTTTATTCTTTAATAAATGCATCAATAATCTTTTGAGCCTTTTTTTTCATATCAGAAACATTTAAAACAACTAACCCTTCATTAGGTTGACCATATAAAATGGTTGTATCTTCACTGGCCATTAAGATACAAGGAAGAACTGCAAGATCTTCTTCCCCAGCTACATCAATTATATAACATTCGCCATTGTCACATAATTCAAGAGCTTTGCCTATGGTTTCCCATAGATCATCAGTAATAGTTCCAGCAGGATTATTAGTTTTTAAAATATTTTCCGTGTGTATAACATCATGATTATAATTTTTTCTCTGAATTAAATTATCAATAATAGCAAGATTCGGATATAACTCATTTTTAATTAGATTAGTGAAAGTTTCATCACCCACAGATATTAAAAACTTAGAAGACTTGATAACATCAATTGCATCTTCAAAGTTAGGATATAATTGACCTAAAGGTTTTTTAAGTTCAATTATAATGTCCTCATTTAATACTGGGTCTAAACGTAACACTTAATCACTACCTAACTCTTAAACAGTATTCTCCAGGGACTTGAATATTTAATTCGCGAGCCAATTCAGATTCTTCAGGATCAGTGATAATTAAAAGACCACTCCAATTATCGGAAGTGGGATTACCACATGACGGACAACGATCTTTTGATGATAACATCTTACAAACAGTACACGCCTTCATTTTTAAGCCTTCTTACTTTTTTGTTTTGCTTCTTCAATCCATTCAAATCTACCTAAATTATTTTGTCTCATTGTAAGACCAATTTTAGTATCTTTAACAGAATTGTCTTTAAGACTAATAGCAACAGTTCTTGTTCTAACTAAATCTCCTTCATCTAAAGTTTTATTAGATTCCCTTGCGAGAAGAGCTCCTCTTTTACCATCATAAGTAATAAAATCATCAGTTACTTGTGACACGTGGACTAAACCATCCATAGGACCAATTCTGACAAAAGCTCCGAATTCAGCTATTTCAATAACTTCACCATCAATAATTTCTTGTTGTTCAGGTTTAAAGAATATTGAGTTGAAAATAACCTTATGGTAAGAAGCACCATCTCCCATAATAAGTTTACCTTCACCAAGTTCTTCAATTTCATTAACACAGATAAATAAACCTAAATTTTTATCCAAACGAGCATTATATGTTTCGTTTAAAGTTTCAATTGCAACTTTTTCACGAGGCTCATCGAATCTGCGAGGAGGTATTCTTACTGTGTCTTCAATTTTGATCTTGTAGTACAAAATAATCCCTCATTTTTATTTTTTTATAATTATTATTTAATAAGTCTAATATAATTTTATATCTTACCGTCAACTGTTATATAATTTTTTTGCCTTAAATATACAATTGTAATTCCTTTTGCTTTCGCACGTTTTTTCAATTCTATGTCATTTGTAGCTAAAACTTCTGAAACTCTCAGTAATGCATCATCCACAGTTTCGTTTTCAAGCAATGAAATATCCTTTATTTCAACTTTTGAAGAATTAGCTAACTTTAAGGCCAAATTAGCATTTAAACGTATTTTACCTTTGTTATTATTTTTCAAACCCTTCAATTCATTGATAACAAAGCTTGTAGTAGTTAGTTTATAAGAAGGTAATACTTTTTCCAGTTCGCTGATAATATCAACATTGAACTGAAAAGGAACCATGAAAAAATTGGTATCAATTACAACTTCTTTCATGCTCATTATTGCCCTCAAAACTTAATTAATAATACCATAACCAATTAATCTCCAACGTGCACCAACACGACGAGATAAAGCTACCCTATCACCAGAACTAGCACATACTGGTAATTTAAGTGCAACTTCAACATCATCTTTTTTAGTTGATGTAACAACACCAATTGTAGTTGTAGTACCACAATTAATCATTAAAGGTTCTTTGAGTTTAATTGGAGCTACATCACGTTCTTCTTTAGTACCTACTACCCTATCAAGCAAATGTGCTTCCATAGAAAAACTATCTAGAACATCAGGTAAAGTACCTTCTTCTCCAGCAACAGAACCTGATAAGGAATCTGATTTGGTTAAAGATGGGTCTAATTTAGTTGCAATACCAACAAGTCCTCCAGGACCTATTTCTTCAACTTGTTTACCATTAGCTTCAAGACCAATAATCTCTGAAGTCAAATAAATTCTTTGATTATTGTTATTAATTCCCGGCCTGATTTCAATTGTATCGCCAAGTTTTAACTTACCTTGAACTAAAGTACCACCAATAACTCCTCCTTTGATTTTATCCGCACCAGAACCCGGTTTGTTAATATCAAAAGATCTAGCAACATGCATTAAAGCACTGCCATCCAACTTCCTTTCAGGAGGTTCGATATTATCAAGCATTGCTTTAATTAGTATATCCATGTTAGCTCCTTGTTGAGCAGATACAGGTATTATTAAAGCATCTTCAGCACAAGTACCTTTAACAAACTCTTTGATTTCATTATAACTTTCAATAGCTCTTTCTTTTGAAACAATATCAATTTTATTTTGAACTACTATAACATCCTTAACACCGATAACATCAAGTGCCATCAAATGTTCTTTAGTTTGTGGTTGTGGACAATGTTCGTTTGCAGCAATTACTAAAACTGCTCCATCCATTATAGCAGCACCAGATAACATAGTTGCCATTAAAGTTTCGTGACCTGGAGCATCAACAAAAGATACTTTTCTAATTAATTCAGTTTCACTACCACAGATATCACAAACATCAGAAGTAGTATAACATTCCGGTTCACCACATTTAGGACATTTTTTAAATTCAATGTCGGCATAACCTAAACGAATGGAAATACCTCTTTTTGTTTCTTCACTGTGAGTATCTGTCCATACCCCTGATAATGCTTTAGTAAGGGTAGTCTTACCGTGGTCTACGTGACCAACTAAACCTATGTTAACATCTGACTGTACATTCACAGATAACCACCTTTTTTATAAATTTAATTCAACATTAAGTAAAAATAAGAAAAATAGTAGAACTATTCTTCCTCTTCTTCATTAGCACCAAGAATTTCAGATATTGTTTTTGATCCTTGTTTTACAACAACACTGTTGATTTGTACTATATCATCAGCAATAGTGTTACCTCTTACGGTTTTTCTTCTTTTAACACCATCAGCTTTAGGGTGATAACCAGTACCACCAGTTAATAAACTTTTGATTCTTCTAGTACCAGAAACATCTTTTTTCATGGTAAAACCATTTTTATCACTACCACCAGTGATTTTTAAAGTATAACCATCTAAACCAACAATTCCACCATCAAATACATCTCCAATAACTAAACCATTAAGAGCTTTAGTATCTTCGACTTCCACTTGATAAGTTTCTGCTTTATTAGAAACAACCACTTTGAATGCCATGGTATTCCTCCTTTTATTTATATTAATTATATATCATTATTCAAAAAGACCGAAACTTCCCCAATCTGGGTCTTGTTTACGTTTAATTTCTAAAAATTCATATAAAGTTTCAAATTCATCTTCAGTTAACTTATCTTTAAATTCTCTTTCAATGAATTTATAATGTTTTTCAGGAATATCAATGAATAATTCATCCCCTTCATCGAAATCTTTACCGACTACAGCATTATCAATTGCCATAGCAACCCTTTGACCTCTAGAAATATCTGGTAAAGTTTCTCCTTTATCTTCCATACTGGCAATTACTCCAACACTCTCGCCGTTTTTGTTAATTAGTTTTTGGCCTTGTTTAACTGTACCACTCAAAACTTCAACACCAATAATGGCAGGTTTACTTTGACGGAAAACTAATTTAGGGAGAGCCATGAATTTAGCCGGTTTGATAATAGCATTATAAAATGCCTTTTTACGAGCTTCTTCTTTTTGTTTAATCCATTCTTCGTATTCTTCAATAATCTGATAAATAACATCACCTTTGAAAAGTTTAACATCAGAATTATTGAGATCTTCTTGTGAATTTTGATGAACACCAACATTGAATGCAATAATTGCACCATGATTTTCATCCTCATTTAAAGCAATTGAAGAATTAATAATATCTCTACGATTAACATCTCCAATATCCGCTTCACGAATAGGAATATCTAACTCTTTCAATAATTTAACAATAGCTTCAAGAGATCCAAGAGTATCTGCCTTAACTAAAATACCCTCATCATCAGTACTAATAGTAATATCCTCAATTTCTTTTAAAATCTCTTCTTCAACATCTTCTTTATCGTTTAAAACTCTTAAAGGAGAGCCAGAAATAACCTCATCTAAATTAGGAGCAGCTATTTTAATACCTGCAGCTGCAACAACTTCATCAAATTTTTGGAATTTCTTTTTAGAATCTCTCATTTCCTCTAAAGGAAGAGGTCTTAAAATAGATCGGATTTTAGTAGTTAAAACTTCATTATTTGAAGTCATTAAAGCTATTTCATCATTAGTCCTTAAAACACCGTCATAAATGATTGAATCAACAGTAAGGCCAAGACCCGTTTCTTCTTTAATTTCTAAAACAGTACCTTTAGCCGGAGAATCTTCATTTATTTCAAGTTGTTCAGTTAAATATTCTTGAGCAAGCCCCAAAAGCATAGCTAAAACTTCAATGATACCTTCACCAGACTTTGCACTGATAGGAATAATACTAATCTGTGAAGAAAAATCACTAATTCTATCAAATCTTTCAGATTGGAAACCTTCTTTGTGAAGCGTACCAACAATTTCATAAACTTTAGTATCTAAAGTTTGTTTAACACTTTGTGCTTGTTGGTTAAAAGATTCTTTAAAGGAAACACCTTCATGAGTTTCCCAACCAAAAATCATATCAATTTTATTAGCTACAACAATGAATGGAGTTTTATACATTCTAAGAATGTTTAAAGCTTCAAAAGTTTGTGGTTTAAATCCATCATTAATATCAACAATTAAGACAGCCAAATCTGCTAATGCACCACCACGTTTTCTTAAACTAGTGAAAGCAGCATGCCCTGGAGTATCAATGAAAAATAAACCAGGAATTAAATCTTTAATAGTTAATTTAGAAATGAAATTTCCACAAATTTCATCTATAGTATCATTTGGGATTTCAGTAGCTCCAATATGTTGGGTAATACCACCAGCTTCTTTATCAGCAATAGTACTTCCTCTAATATAATCCAACAATGTAGTTTTTCCATGGTCTACATGTCCTAAAACTGATACAATAGGGGATCTAATTTTCATAATATCTTTTTAAATAACGTACTTTTCAATTTTATTCATAAATTAAATCATTATCAACAATCTGATAATCACAAATTTCATCTTCATTAAAGAAAAGACCAATTTCTCTTTCTGCAGAAGCTGGAGAATCTGAAGCATGAATAATGTTTCTTCCAGTCTCCATTCCATAATCTCCTCTAATTGTTCCAAGGTCAGCTTCTAAAGGATTAGTTGCACCAACTAATTTCCTAATAGTAGTAATAGCTTCTTCTCCTTCAATTACCATAGCAAGTGCTGGTGAAGAAGTAATATATTCAACTAAACCTGGGAAAAATGGTTTTTCAGAATGTTCTCCATAATGAGTTTTTGCTAATTCTTCATCAATTTGTATTAATTTAACAGCTACAATTTGAAGACCTTTTTCTTCAAAACGAGACAAAATTTTACCCATAAGACGTCTTTGAACAGCGTCTGGTTTCATCATAACAAAACTTTTTTGAATCATTCTTTAACCCATTTAACTTTTCTTGGAACTCTTCCGAGTTTAATCATATTTTTTTCGCATTTGCTGCTACAAAAGAAATAAATTGAACCGTCTCTTTTGACGTACATCTTTCCAGTACCTTCTTCTATTTCTTTATGACAGAATGAACAAGTTCTCATGTTCTTACACCTTCTTAAGGAGTTTTAATTTCCTTAGCTTCTCTAATTGTATCAAGTAACATTAAAATGTCGCCTTCTCTTACAGGACCCATAATGTTTCTTGTTAAAATTCTTCCTTTATCTCTACCATCGAGGATTCTGCATTTGATTTGCATTACCTCACCAGTCATACCAGTTCTTTTTAAAACTTCGATGACTTCAGCAGGAGTTCCTTCTTCCATGTAAATCACCATATGATCTATTAAAAGAATTTATCTATTCTTTTAATTCAGCAACTTTTTCTACAATTTC
>JAILDN010000025.1 GCA_024689425.1 Methanobrevibacter sp. | reverse complement strand
TTATTAAACAATTTTGTTATTATATTGATTATTTTGCCTTCTGTTGTGGTTTAAATAATTTCTAAAAAAATTAAAAAGTATATAAGTTGTATGAAACATATTATAATACAATAAAATGATAATTCTTTGATATTATGAAATGTAATAATTGTGGTTTTGATAACAAAAATACGGCTAAATTTTGCAGTCGATGTGGTGAATCATTAGAAGAAAAAGTTGATCCGCCTAAAGAACCAACTGATAATAATCAAAATAATAAGGGTATTATTGCAGTATTAGTCATTATTGTTTTAATATTGGCAGTGGTTGTTGGATTTTTTGCTATTAACACTTTTAATAACTCTAATTTAGCTCAATCTGAAAGTTCTCAATCTAGTCAGCAATCTAGCTCACAATCCAATACTAGTTCACAGGAACCTCAAAAAACAACAACAACTACCAGTGAAGCAAAAGAGTGGAAACTAATCGGATCATATTCTGGTTCGGGATCTGGTTCTAAATCAATAAATGTCCCTCCAGGACAAATAATGGTTAAAATATCTGCATATCCTATTAAAAATTATGCAACTAATTATCTATATGTGGATGGGCCAAATGGAGAATCTGTTGGTGTAGATTGGGGTTCAAACAGTCCAGTTCAAACAAGATCCAATTCGATGACTTTTACTTCATCTTCCTCAAAGGTATTTACAATTAAATATTATGAGACTGTAAGATGGAATGTTGAATTTTATAGATATGAATGATTTTAAGTGATTATTATTAATCACTTTTCTTTTTTTTAGTAAAATTAATAATATATGAATTATTAACATTTTACTATGTTTGATTTAAATATTAAAGGAGATAGCTATGAAAAAAATCTAAGGTTAGCTATGCAAGCAGCTAGTTATGATTGGGAGCATATTAACTTTGCATATGACCAAAATAATTTTGATTTAGCTTTAACTTTTAAACAGGATTTACAAAATAATTTGAAAAATATGATTGATGTTGATTATACTTTAAATATTAAATCAGACAATCCTAACGAAATCAGAAAGATTACTAGAAAATATAGGAATAAAGCATCATGTATTTCAGTATCTGGGGGAAATCTAAAAGTTAATAGGACCTCTTTGGAAAATATTCAAGTTGATATATTGTCAAAACCTTATTTTAAGAGATACGATGCAGGAATTAATCATGTTTTGGCCCGTGAAGCTAATGATAATAATGTAGCAATTGAAATTGTATTTAATGATATTTTAAAATCTTATTTGGCCCATAGGTCAAAAATATTGGCTAATTTTAGAGAGATTTATAGATTACATAGAAAATATGAGTTTCCTTTAGTTTTATCTTCTGGAGCCGAGTCCATTTTTGATATTAGGACTGTAAAAGATTTTCAAGCGGTTTTTACTCAAACGGGATTAACTGAAATGGAAGTTAACAATTCTTTTAGAACATCATTTGATATATTGGAGTTCAATAAGGATAGAAAAAACATGATTTTATCAGGTGTTAGGGTGGTGGAATAGATGAAACTTAAAATTCTTCCAAAATCCCAAAGAAAACATAACCATTATCTTGTTTTAGATATTAAATCTGAAGAGGAATTATCAAAAAATGAGTTTACTTCTATTGCTTGGGATGCTTGTGTTCGTTTCCAGGGTGAAAATAATACGTCAAATTTTAATTTGTGGACAATTGAACTATTTGAAGACAAAGAAACGTTTTTTATCAATGGATATAAAGTTATATTAAGATGTCAAAGAGATTTTGAAGACGAAGTCAGATCTAGTTTGGCTTTAGTAAATAATTACAATAGAAAAAGGATTTCTATTAGTTGCATTGGTATTTCTGGCACTATTGATGGATGTTCAAAATTCATTTAATTACTTTTTGTTATTTTAAAATAGAAACATTTATTAATAGTGCCAGAAATACCAATGCAACTAATAGAAATCCTTTTTCTATTGTAATTATTTACTCAAGCCAAACTAGATCTAACTTCGTCTTC
>JAILDN010000006.1 GCA_024689425.1 Methanobrevibacter sp. | reverse complement strand
AAAACATACTAATTCTTTAAAAAGTATTACCATAATAATAAAATTAGAAAGAAATCATGAATGTCTTTCTAATACGAAATCTGCAATGTCAATAAGTGCCTGTTTACTTGAAGAGTCAGGCAATATTTCAAGTACTTCTTTAGCATTGTCTACTGATTCTAATGCAAGATTTCTTGCATATTCAATAGCGCCACATTTATTTAAAATTTCAATAGCCAAATCTATATCAGCTTGTGAATTATTGTCATCTTTTAAGATTTCAAGTAATTTTTCAGAATCTTCACCTGCTGATTCGAGACCGTTGATTGCAATTATGGTCATCTTACCTTTAGCAATGTCTGATCCGATAGGTTTGCCCAATGTTTCCTCATCACTGGCCAAATCCAAATAATCATCTTGAATCTGGAAAGCAAGACCGATAAGTCTTCCATATTCATACATTGCACTAATAACATCCTGAGAAGCACCACCCATGATAGCTCCGGCTTTAGTTGCAGCGGCAATCAATGCTCCTGTCTTTTTGAATATCATTTCCATATATTCTTCTTCGGTCACATCAAATCTGTCTTCAAAACCCATATCTGAGGCTTGGCCTTCACAGATTTTTACACAAGCATCAGCAACGGTAGCCAAAGCCTGGTTATTTTGTGAATGTGAAGTGCACTTATTATTGATGATTATTTCAAACGCCTTTGAAAATAATGTGTCACCTGCTAAAATAGCTACATCTTCACCCCATACCTTATGAACTGAAGGCATTCCCCTTCTCATGTCATCATCATCCATGATATCGTCATGAATCAATGAAAATGTATGGATAAGTTCAATAGCTGCACCTGCTTTAAGTGCTTCTTCTTTTCTTCCTCCGACAGCTTCAGCAGTAATCAAACATAAAGCAGGTCTAAGCATTTTTCCACCTGCTTTAGTCAAATAGATTGAAGCTTCCTGAAGATTTTGTGGTGTAATAACAGACAAATCTTCTTCAATGGTCTTAAGTATATCAGATGAATAACTACCCAATACTTCTTTAACATCACTCATATTATCTCTCCTAACTTCTAAAAACTTGTGCTTGTGAATTTCTTAAAATATGAACATCATAACCAATTCTATAGCCTTCTTCTTCAGCCAATTCTCCATAAGCTGCAAGCATGGATAAATCTCCGTGTGCAGGAATAATGTGCTGTGGCTTTAACATGCGTAAGAATTCCCTGTGGTCTTCCCTTCCTGCATGCCCAGATACGTGAGCATTTGGATAAATTCTGGCACCTTTTGATTGCAATCTCCTTTCCATAATGTGCCTATTGGCTGCATTGGTTGGATTTGGAATGATTGGTGCAGAAATAATGACATTGTCTCCAGGTTTTATATTGAATGGAGTTCTGCCGCTTGCGATTCTTGGCAGCAATGCATCAGGTTCACCTTGGTGACCCGTTGTTACAAGCAAATATTGGTCACGGGCTTCATCAGCTTCCATCAAAGCTCTATTAACTGCTTTAGGACTACCGTAGATACTGGCATTTTTTGGTAATTTTAAAATCCCATGCTTTTGTGCAATTCCACAGAAACGCTCCATTGATCTGCCTAAGAAAAATATTTCCCTGTGAGACTTTTTAGCAATGTCTGCAATGGCCTGCACCCTTTCAACATGTGATGAAAATGTAGTAACTATCATTCCTGTCTTTTCCTGTAATGGTCCTCTCATTACATCCTCTAAAATATTGCGGGCAATACGCTCGGAATGAGTCTTTACTTCATGATAATTCTTTGCATTAGTAGTTTCTACAATTAAAGCTAGTACTCCTTTCCTACCTAATTCCTTTAATCTTCTGTAATCAGGTGGAGGAGATACTTTTTGATGATTGTCAAATTTAAAATCTAGTGCATAAACAATAATACCTTCAGTAGTATGCAATACCGGAAATACTGCTTGAGGTATACTGTGAGTTGATTGAATAAACTCTAAAGTAATATCCCTGGAAAGTCTCATTTTTCCACCAGGATTCAAGACCTTGATTGGGTTGTTTACTTTAAATTTACGTTCACCTTTTATTTGTTTTTCAATTAAAGCCGCAGTATAAGGAGTACCAATCAATGGAGCATCATATCTATGTGCCAACTTTGCAACGGCTCCAATATGGTCCAAATGACCATGGGAAAATACTATTCCTTTAACTTTTCCATCAACGTCCTTCATCAATGTATCATCCGGAATAACTCCCCTTTCAATTAAATCTAAACTATGCATCCTGTCGATATCCGTATCTTCGTGCATACTAATTCTGTCAAGATGAATACCCATATCAAAAATAATAACATCTTCGCCGATCTTGACAGCAGTCATGTTCTTACCGACCTCTTGATATCCTCCTATTGCGATTACTTCAACGCTCATATGTTTCTATCTCCTTGAATAATTGTTTGTGTTGATTCCTCTTTCGTTTAGCCATTCTTTTGTTTTTCCACGTATAACTAATCTGGATTGTTTCAATTCTTCAATATTTTTAGCTCCAACTAAGAACATGGCTATTCTAAGTGAATCGTTGAATTTATTAATGAAATTGTTTAATTCTTCTTGTGAAACTGATTTCTTTAAAAACGGCAATGCCATACCCACACTGTTTGCTCCAAGAGCAATGGCTTTAGCTGCTTCAAGACCAGATCTTATTCCCCCTGATGAAATAACCGGAACATCGACACTATTAACAACCTCTGCAGTTGAAATAGCTGTAGGAATTCCCCAATCCCAGAACATTTCACCAAGATATTTGTCCTCTGACCTATATGTTTCAACAGCGGCCCAGCTGGTTCCGCCGGCACCTTCCACATCTATAAAATCAACCCCCTCATCGACTAACTCTTTGGCGGTTTCAGCTGATATTCCACAACCAGTTTCTTTTGCCATGACAGGAATATCAACCATGCCAGTGATTTCACCAATTGACTCCAAATAGCCGATAGCGTTTAAATCGCCTTCAGGCTGAATTGATTCCTGAAGAGGGTTTAAATGAATAGCTAAAATATCAGCATCTAAAATTTCAACAGCCTTGTTTGCTAGGTTTAACTGAGGAGCTCCAATGTTACCTACCAATAAACAATCAGGAGCATTGTCACGTACAACAGTATATGTGTCCTCCAATTCGGGGTGTTCACATGCAGCCCTTTGAGAGCCAACACCTAAAGCAATATTATTTTCCTCAGCAGCAATAGCCAACTGCTTATTTATTTCTTTTGCAGAAGGATGACCGCCAGTAATGGCAGTGATAAATAAAGGAGAATCTAATTTTTTACCAAATACGGATGTTGACAAATCAATTTCATTCTTATCAACTTCCGGCAGAGCATTATGGATTAATTCTATGTCTTCAAAACCCGTTGTTTTATCCTTGAATTCAACATCATAATTTTTACAAATCAACAAATGCTCTAATTTTCTATTAGAAATCATATTTAACTCCTTGAAATTACAGTTCCTTTAACTGTTTCATTTTCTAAAACTTTATAAATATTATCTTCTATTTCAGCATTAATTATTTTAGATTCTATTCCCAAATCCGCCAAATATAAGAGTTCTTTGATTTTGCCAACCATTCCTCCAGTAACGTCCACATTTGTAGTTCCTTCAAAAGTATCCAAATCTTCAATGGATGTGAATCTTTCATAAAATACCGCGTCGTCATGCGTTTTAGGGTTTTTGCTATAAACCCCATCAACGTCAGTTCCCAAAACGACAGTGTCAGGGTTTAAATTCATTGCAAGGTATTGGATGAGCTGATCACCGGAAATTACACAAAACTCCAAATCATCATCCAAGACAACATCTCCATAAATTATCGGAATGAAACCTTTAGACAGATACCTTTTAAATAAATCAAGGTTTCCGCTTGTGATTCTTTTTGAACTGGCTGTGATGAATGAAGAAGCAGGAAGTGCGATGACAGGCAAGCCCTCATCAATGAAAGCTTCACAAATCAGCATGTTCAGTTTCTTAACGGCATTTTGAATTTCACAAAAGCCAACTCTTTTTTCTGGAAACTCATCTTCCTCAAATTCTTCGCCAATCCTATATTTTTTTGCAGGAGGATGGCCAAAGGATCCTGCGCCGTGAACTATGATTAATTCCTTTTTTGAATTGTCCAATGACCTTTTAATCTCACCGGCAATTCTTTTTAAACTAACTTCATCCACTTCGCTTTCACTTGCATCCTTATTCGTTAAAATGCTCCCGCCGATTTTTAAAATAATCATGAAAATCACATACGAACCCTAGAAGAAACTCCTCTTTTAGTGAAATTGACTTTTAAAATATTGTCCTGTTCTGAAATACCTCTAGCAACTTCTTTTACCTTACCTGGACAAAGAGCAATGATACTTCCTCCACCACCAGCACCGGTGATTTTAGACCCAATTGCTCCGGATTCTCTGGCAGCATATACCATACGAGATAATTCTACAGTATTTACCCCCAAGACATCTAAAAATCCATGATTTATATTCATCAACTCGCCAACTTTATTATAATCCCGTTTAAGAATGGCTTGTTTAGCGTAATTGGTTAAATTTCCCATTGATGTGATTACAGGATTGATAATTTTTGGATTTCTGTTTTTCAATGCCCTGACATCCTTAACCATTTTGCCGGTATTACCGTGTTTGGTAGTATAGCCCACAACAAAAGGGGCATTGAAATTAACCTTAAACGGTTCGAAAGTTTTATTTCTGGACAAGTAAACAAGCCCACCATACGTTGAAACCAAAGTATCCAACGGAGAAGCAACACCCTGAACTTCCTGTTCAATCATGTGCGCATCATGGGCTAAAGACTTTTTATTAAATCTAATGTTATGATACCTGTATAATGCCGCAAGCGTTGCTACAGTAACGGCCGCAGATGAACCCAATCCAGAACCGATAGGTATTTCAGAAGATAAAGTCATTACTATTGGGGAATGATTATGAACCCTATAAAAAGCTTCTAAAATATATCTAATAATGCCTGGCTTTCCTTTTTTTAATTTATAGGTTTTATTTCTAGTGTTTAACTCAACTTCAAAATTTAAATCATAGGACCTTAAAATAGACTTTTCATTATAAGATTTTTTAATTTCAACATATGCTCTTTTATTGACTGCACCTGCAATAGCCGGTTCACCATACACTACTGAATGTTCACCAAATAAAATCATTTTTGCCGGAGCAGAAGCCATAGCCTTCATAATGACACCTATTTAAAAATACCTGAAGCATAACCAACAACTGAAGTCAAATCACCAGAAACGTCCCCACTTGTTTTATATTTCAAAATTTCACATTTATGTTTGTTAGTCATTTTTGAAATAGCAATGGTCGTTATAACCGGACCATAACCACACATAGTTATATTATATTGAATAACTTCCTCATAAAGCTTGAATTCATTCATATTCTCAATATCTTCCAAAACATAACCGTCAACTGTGTTTGCTTTTTCTTGAGTGTTGAAATGAGATAAATCAGTACTTGCAATAACGCAATATGATTTGTTTAATTCACAAGCAGCATCATGAATTGCATTTGCAAGATCACTTGAAGCGCTAAATGACTGTGATCCCATAGTAATCGGAACAATACTAAAATCATTTGAAAAATATTGTAAAAATGGTAATTGAACTTCTATACTATGTTCATACAAATGAGCATGAAAATCACTTGAAGCAACATCGGAATGGGAAATTATTGCATTAGCGAAGTCCTCATCAACTTTGACATTTCCTAAAGGGGTAATCCATTCACCCTCATTAAAGACTGAAACTTCGCTCCCATAACCTGTATGATTGGGACTTAAAATAATAAAAACTTCAGGAAAACCATTTTGAACTATTTTACAATAGCTATGAGAAGCTATTGAACCAGAATATTGAAAACCTGCATGTGGAACCATGACATTGATAGGATAATCTGTCCCTTCAAATTTATTTAACTCAGGGATTGTGCCAACACCAAAATCATTCAAAAAACAATTTTTGATAGACTCCCTAAGCAATTCCGGGTCATCCGGATAAAATGCGCCGGCTACCGCAGGTTTCCTTATCATATTACTCACTTAAAATTTAAGTTCGAAATCAGTTGGTTCTACGTCTAAGTCACCGTCTTCTGGAATTTCGCCTCTTTCTCTTAAGATTTGTCTAGCAAGTAACCAGTAAACTAAAGCAATAGCTTTTCTACCTTTGTTGTTTACAGGTACTGCAATATCAACAAAACTGAGTAAGTTTTCAGTATCACATAATGCGATTACAGGAATACCATTTTGTTTTGATTCTAAAACAGCTTGTGCATCTGATCTTGGGTCAGTTACAACAATGATTTTAGGTTCAATAAATTTAGCATAATTTGGGTTAGTTAAAGTTCCTGGAATGAATCTGCCAGGAATGGTTTTTGCACCAGTGATTTCACCGAATTTTTTAACAGGAGCTTGACCGTATTGACGGGTAGCCACTACTAAAATATCATCCGGGTCATATTTTGCTAATAATTTTGAAATTTGTCTGATTCTTTCATCAGTTTTTTGAATATCTAAAACATATAAACCGTCAGATCTTACTCTGAATATGTATTTTTCCATATCGCTTGTTTTTTGTTGGGTTCCGATATGTAAACCAGCTGCTAAATAATTATCTAATTCAATTAAAAGTTCATTTGTCATAATTTAGTCTCCTTAAATCTAAAAGTCATCTTCAATTTTTACACATTCTTCAGGACATACATCCATACATACTTCACAATAACTGCACTCATCAGGGTCGACAATTTCGATTTTGTCGCCTTTGAGGACTAATACTTCCATAGGGCAAACATCTGCACATTCAGCGCATTCATCGCCTTTACATTTAGAATAATCAATAGTAACTTTTGCCATAAACGACTCTCCATTAAATATTAAATTGACCCATTTTCGGATTTGGAAGTTCTTCTTCAATGCGAATCAATTCATTTAATTTAGCTATTCTTTCTCCACCAATAGCACCTGTTTTAATCATTGGTGAGCCGAAACCAACAGCCAAATGAGCAATGGTTTCATCTGTCGTTTCACCAGATCTATGTGATACTACAGGGACGATATTATTCTGTTTAGCTAATTTAACGGTTGCATAAGTCTCGGATAAAGAACCAATTTGATTAGGCTTGATGATGATTGCATTTGCAGCATTCATTTCAATGCCTTTATTCAATAATTCCTTATTTGTAACAAATAAGTCATCACCACAAATCAGACATTTATCCCCAACTTTAGAAGTTAATTGAGCAAATCCTTCGAAATCAGATTCGTCAAATGGATCTTCTACATAAAACATATTGTAAGTATCAATTATGTCTTTTACAAATTCGATTTGATCTCCGGTATCCCTTTGGACACCATCTTGAGAATAGACATATTTTTGCTTATCTGAATCCCATAATTCAGAAGCAGCCATGTCTAGGGAAGGTTTAATCTCAATACCCAATTCATCACTAACCTCTTCACATGCCTTAGCTTGAATTTCCAAAGCAACATCATTGGTTATGTTAGGAACCCATCCACCTTCGTCACCTTTTCCTCCGGTGAAATTAGGGTCTTTGGATTGGATTAATCCTTTTAATTTTTTGTGGACACTTGCATTAGCGAAAATTGCCTCAACAATATTTCTAGCACCGACAGGGACAACTAAAAACTCTTGAATATCAGGAGCATTTATGCCTGCATGAGCACCACCATTCATCATGTTTCCAAGAGGATACGGCAATTCATTAGCCCAGTTTCCTCCCAAATACTTATATAATGGCATATTGCAGGAAGCAGCTGCTGCTTTGACAACAGCCATGGAAACTGCTACAGTAGTGTTACCACCAATAGCTGACAAGTTATCTGTTCCGTCCACTTCTCTTAATACTTCATCGATAGTAGTAATGTCATCCGCATCCATACCAATAAGTTCAGAAGCAATTACATCTTCTACTTCACTTATGATAATATCTACATCACCATTAGGAAATGAGACTACTTCTCTTGAACCAGTACTCGCTCCACTTGGAGCAGCAGCTCTACCAAAACCATTCCAAGTAGTAATGTCTACTTCAATAGTAGGGTTACCTCTGCTGTCCAAAATTTTACGAACTTGGACATCTTCTATCACACTATCCAAAAAAAACACCTCAGTGTCAGTTGATTTATTACCACATGACCTACAGTCCTTAAAAAGTAGTAAGTTTATTTATAGATTCAATATGGTATTTTTTTATTTTTTTTAATAAATTTATGGAATAAATAGATTAACTATTTATTCGTCATCTTCAATAACATCTAATGGTAAAACTCCTTCTTTAAGTTCTTTATAAGCAATATCAATAGGATCTAAGGAATCACCAATTTCTACTTTTGGTTTTGCACCCATAGATATTTGAATTGCTCTAGCTCCAAGAAGTCTAGCTCTTTCAAATTTAGTTAAGTCTTCTTCTGATACCATAAATATTACTTCTCCATTAATGTTTTATTTTACTAAGAGTAAAATTCTTATTTTATCCCTACAACTTGCTAATATTTATTCCCATGTTTCCACATGTGAAATTAACATTCTTCTACAACAGTATCTAGTTAAACCTAAGTCATCTAAAATATCTTTAGATTTTTCTCCAGCTTCAATCCTGCGATTGTATTCATCAAAGTAAGCTGAAACAGGTTTTCCACAACTTAAACATCTTATAGGAATCATTTTATCATCTTTTATAATTTAATTAAAACATAAAAGTACAGAATAAAATTTATCTGTAACTTTTTTGTTTACGAGCTCTTGCTCCAGGACCACCGTATTTTTTAGGTTCTGAACGTCTTGGGTCACCTACTAACATAGTTCTGTCATATTGAATGAATTTTTCTTTTAAATCCATATCTTGTGACCATTGTACAAGACCTTTTGCAATAACCATACGTGCAGCTTCTGCTTGACCCATTACTCCTCCACCAACTACGTTGATGTTTATATCCACTTCGTTAGCTAAGTCGCCAGCTAATTTTAATGGTTCTTGTAATTTTAAATTAGCAAGCTCTGGGGAGTAGAGTTCTAAAGGAATTCTGTTAATTCTAACTTTACCAGTTCCTTCTTGAACGGTACCACGAGCAATTGCAGTTTTACGTTTTCCACTTGTATGAATAACTTTAACCATAATCACACATCCATTTTATCTAAAAGGTAGCTCCTAAAAGTTTGGAGATTTCACCTAATTCAATACCTTTTTTAAGATCTTTGTATTCTGCTTCAGGAACTGCTTGGAGTTCTGCGTCTGCATATTCTGCAGGTACACCAACGAAAGCTTTTAAACCTTTGTATGCGGTTTTACCTTTTGCTTTTTTGAATGGTAACATTCCTCTTACAGTTCTTCTAAATATATCATCTGGTCTTCTTGGATATTTAGGACCTAAATCACGAGGGTTAGAGATACTTGCTCTGTCCACTCTTTGTTTATATTTAGCGTAAGCCCAATCCCTGTTTCCAGTTAACATAATTTTTTCAGCATTAAGAATAACTACTTCTTCGCCTTCTAAAAGATTTTTACTAGTAATACTAGCTAATCTTCCTAAAACGCATCCTTCTCCGTCAATAATCATTTTAACACCCTCACCTATTCTATGATCCTAATGTTTGATCCTTTAGGATTAGTTTCGATTATCTCATCAATTGAGATGCATTCTCCACCAGCACTTTCGATTTTTTCTTGTGCTTTAGCTGAGAATTTTAATGCTACAACATTTACCTTTTTGTCTAATTCACCATTAGATAAAACTTTACCAGGTACTAAAATAGTTTCATCTGCAACAGCATGCCTATTAATATCAGATAAGTTTACTTCTGCAGTTCTTCTATTTGACCTACTAAGCCTACTTGCAACATCTTTCCAAATAGCTGCATCTTCACTTTTTGATTGTTTATTAAGTTTATTAATAAGTTCAATAAGGTTAGGATTAGTTTTGATAATTTTCTTAACCATTATTTACTCCTCCTTCTCACTAAAACTGATAAATTTATCTGCTTTTTCACTTAATTTATCACAAGCTTTTAATAATACCTCTTTAGGAGGCATTGCTCCATCAGTTTCAATTTTAAATATGAAATCGTTTTCACGATACCCTACGTTAATGTAACTTTTATCTTGAGCCCCATTTGCGGCAGCTCTGTTAATTGAAGCCCTTACACAACTTTTACACATTGCACAGTTTTCAATATCCAAGACTTTAATCTTTTTAGATCTTTTATCTGATTTCAAGACTCCTCTAGGACATGCATCAGCACAATCATAATCAATGTCCACATCATCATTAAAAGTGATTTCAGGATATTGTTTGTATGCACAAACAGTGGTCGGCATCCATTTGACGTGATTTTTACCGTAACCTACTTTTGCATAAGCTTCAACATTAAGTTCTTCATCTTCTTTAAGCTTAACAATAGGAATTGTATCGTATACCGGTTTAATTTTTGAGTCTGAAGATATTAAATCCTTAGAATAAACTACTTTAGGTCCGACTTCGTTTAAAGAAAATGCAACTCCAGTTTGATCAAACCAGCCGTCATCTTCAGGTACTGGTAATCCTTCAATTGCATCCAAATCAGAAACTAAAGGAGTTAAACCAAGCCTATGAGCAAGTACCTCATTAAACATTGCTGAATCGTTTCTAATAATATTCACATCTTCTATAGCTATTTTAGGAACATTGACCATTGCAACTCTCCTAATAGCATTTACAAAAGGCACTTCTGCATCACGAACAATGAAAACAATTTCATCATCGCTTTGACTTTTTACTTCTATCTCCATATTAAACCCTTCCACTTATACTCTTCTTCCTCTTTTACCACCAGGTCTTCCTGTACCGTCGTGAGGAATTGGAGTGATATCTTCTATCTTACCAATTTTAATTCCAGCTCTTGCTAAAGCACGGATAGTAGCTTGTGCACCAGGTCCAGGACTTCTAGGTCCGTTTCCACCAGGAGCTCTTACTTTAATATGTAATCCAACAAATCCTTTTTCTTTAGCATCATCAGCTATTCTGGTTGCTGCAGCCATAGCTGCGAAAGGTGAAGCTTGTTGTCTGTCTGCACGTACAACTTTTCCACCAGACCATTGAGAAATAGTTTCAGCACCAGTAATATCTGTTACAGTAATAATAGTGTTATTGAATGATGAGTAAATATTAGCTATACCCCATTTTTCATCTTTTGCCATAATTACACCCTTTATTCTTCTGTATTAGCTTTATTATCCTTATTATTGTTGTACTCTTCAATTTGTTTTGCTACAGGAGAAGAACGGTAGAATCCAATTTCTTCTTCTTGACCTTTTAATACCACATAACTTGGTGAGTTGATTTTTTTACCATCTAAAGCTATGTGTCCGTGTACAACAAACATTCTTGCTTCTTTAGGAGTACGAGCTAAACCTTTTCTGTATACGATTGTTTGTAATCTTCTTCTTAAGATATCTTCAACAGTTAAACCTAAGATATCTTCGATTGCAGCGTTTTCAGGCAAAACACCGGTTCTAGCTAAGTGTCCTAATAATTCTAATTTTTCTTCTTGCATTTGATCTGTTGAGAAACCGAGTAAGTATCTTGCTTCCCTACGATATCTTCTAACTAATGTATCAGCTTTCCAAATTTCTTTTTTGTTTTTTAAGCCGTATTTAGTCATTAATTTATTTTCATCTTTAATTCTTTCTGCGTTCCAAGGATGCGGTGGTGTATTATACTTTTTCCTTGATTTTCTTGGTTGACCCATTAAAACATCTCCTTATCTAAATAATAATTATATTAAAAAATAGCTTTATGCTTATGAACGTCTTACACCAACTGAAGCACTTTTTCTGAAAGTAGATTTAGTTCTTTGACCTCTGACAGGTAAACCAACTTCATGTCTTCTTCCTTTGTAACTTCTGGTCTTTTTCATTCTGTTCAAATCATCTCTTAAAGTCATGTCAAGATCAGATTCGATTAAGTGAATGTCATCACCAGTTTCGTAATCTTCCCTACGATTTAACATCCATGATGGAATATCAAATTCTTGAGGGTTTTCTAAAATGTCTTCAATTCTTGCAACATCTTCATCAGCAATGTATCCGATTTTAGAATTTAAATCTAAGTCTAAAACACGGCACATAGTTTTAGATAAAGATAATCCCACGCCTTTAATATCAGTTAAAGCGTGCTCGATGGTCTTATTACCATCTACATCCTTTCTAGAAATACGCACTAAGTGCTTAAATTCGTCTTCCATTAAATAACCTCCATTTATAGAGCGAACCTACGAGACGTAAAATAATAGATTCGAATGTTTTGAGCTTCTCAAAACACAGTTCTTTCAACAATTTAAACTTAGTCAATAGACTAAGAGTGCAAAAAAATATCAGTTTAACAAATATGTTTAATTAATTAAATATTAATTAGAATAAGTTGTTAAAAACTAATAAGCGCCGAGACTGGGATTTGAACCCAGGAGGGCAAAACGCCCACGAGATTTCCAGTCTCGCGCCTTACCAGGCTAGACTATCTCGGCACATAACTAGCAATAAAAAATACTTGCACACATATTACAATATAATATGATATAATAATATATCCTAATCAAAGTATATAAAAGTATTGTTTAAATGAAGTTTTTTAGGAAAATTCAGAATAAATAAAAAAAATAAACTTATTTTTCACCACAAATAAACCTCAAAATAAAATATAAAAATATATTTTACTTATTAGAGCACATACTAATAATTAGGTGATAAAAATGAGTTTTCTTTTAATAGTAGTTTTAGTTATTGTAATACTATTTCTTGTGATTACAGTCGTACATATGTACAATAATCTAGTTAGTTTAAGAAATCGCGTCAAAAATGCGTTTTCACAAATCGATGTTCAACTTAAAAGAAGAAACGATTTGATACCAAATTTAGTGGAAACCGTAAAGGGTTATGCTTCACATGAAAAAGAAGTTCTAGAAGAAGTTACAAAAGCGCGCAGTAATGTAATGAATGCATCAACTGTTAAAGAAACAAGCGAAGCAGACAACCAGTTAACCGGCGCATTAAAAACATTATTCGCTGTTGCGGAAAATTATCCTGATTTAAAAGCAAACAGCAATTTCCAAGAGTTACAAACAGAATTAAGCGACACTGAAAACAAAATAGCTTATTCAAGACAATTCTATAATGACACAGTATTAAAATACAACAATGCATGTGAACAGTTCCCATCCAACCTCCTTGCAGGATTATTTGGATTCAAACCATCAGAATTCTTTGAAGCTGATGAGGGATCACGAGAAGTTCCTAAAGTAGAATTCTAGTGAGGTCAATATGAACATAAAACATATTGCTGTAATTTTAATTATGGCAGTAGTATTCGTATCTGCAGTCAATGCCATCTACGCCAGCGATGATGATTTCAGCATAACTGAAGCTTTAATAAATTTAACTGTCCATCCAAACGGTTTACTCAACATATCCGAATCCTATAATTATAATATAGAAGGTACGGTAAATGGAGTTTATAGGGATATTCCCCTAAAGGATGGGGAAAGCGTTAGAAACGTTAAGGTGTATGTTAAGGGGGCTTATGCAACTTACGAAGTAATACACTCAAACGGTAATGAACGCATCAAAGTCTATTTATGGGCAGATCCTGGCCACACGAAAAAAATCCATAACAGAAATATAGTTGTAACATATTCATATGAAATGGTTAATGTTGTTACATTATTCAGCGACATAGGATCTCTCCAATATAAATTATGGGGTGAAAAATGGGATGCTGGAGTAGGAAAACTAATTGCAAACATTAATCTGCCTGGAAACAAAAGCATTACCTACTATTTGAATCCGCAAGACTATAACCTATCAAGTTCAATCAGCGGAAATGTAATTCATCTAGTTACTACAAAGATTCCTAAAGGAGAATTTTATGAATTGCAAGTTATAATGCCATTAGATAGCTTTACAAATGCACCATATGCAAAACACATCTCACAAAATGGAAGAGAACAAATCGAACAAGCGCAACAGCAATATGTAAATAACAGGAATTTCTGGAACGGTGTCTTTGATACACTTTCAATTATTTGCTTTATCATACCAATAGCGCCGATTTTTATTTACCTCAAGTATGGTAGGGAGCCGAAGGTGGATTATGATGGAATCTATGAAAGGGAACTTCCAACAGAGGACCCTCCAGCTGCCGTCAATGCTCTGATTAATAACAAAGGCGAGATTGGAAAGCCGAACATGGAAGGATTTGAAGCTACGATTATGGATCTGATTGACAGAAAAGTCTTTGATATGGAAATCAGTGAAGCAGAACACACACATGATTTAATATTGAAATTGAATGAAGACAAATACTCAGATTTAAGCAGCGATGAAAAGTCAGTCTTCAACATCTTAAAAACATTTAGTTCAAACAATATCCTGAACGTATCCGAATTATCATCCAAATTAGATAACGAAAGAAACGGAAAATTGTTCGTATCAAAATTCAATGCATGGCAAAATAGTGTAGAAAAACATATAGAACAGGAAACAGTGGAATATTTCGATGATACTGGAAGCCGATTAACAAAAATCATTTGCTATGGAGGATTGGGCATTGCAGTAATATCCTTCTTAATTGCCCTATTTTTATCAAAGTTCAGATGGAATTTGCTTATTGCATCAATATTCCTTGGAATAATATCTATCCTGATACTATGTTTACCTGAGGATATCTTTGGAAGATGGACTGAAAGCGGTCGTGTGTATTATCTAAAATGGAAAAACTTCAAAAAGTTCCTAAAAGACTATAGTTTAATTAAAGAGCATCCTCCAGAATCAATAGCGATTTGGAACAAATACCTTGTCTATGGAACAGCTCTTGGAGTGGCTGACGAAGTATATGATGCAATGAAATTAAGCGTTCCAAACGTGCATGATGACTATTACTATAGTGACATATACGTATTCCATTCATATTCCGGTTTGATAATGCTTGATAGCGCATTTAACACTGGAGTTTCCGCTGCAAATCCACAATCCAGTAGTGGTGGTTTTGGTGGAGTCGGCGGCGGTTCCGGAGGTGGAGGTGGAGGAGTATTCTAACTCCCCACCACATTTATTTTTTTTTCAAAATTTCCACTGAATATGATTCTTTAAAGCACTGATTTTTAAAACAGAACTAACCACCAAGTAAATGATAATGAAATATCAATAATATCATAGTTTAAGTAACAAGTAGTGTTTTATTTAATTGAAAAATCAATTTGCTTTAACTAAAAAATAGAATATGAAAATAAATTCAATAAGATGTAGATTGGCTTGTTGAAAAATACCTATTTCCAAAGTTTTGGATACACATCAGGTTTCATTAATACCTTAGAAGTATTTACTACAAAGCCTCCGTCAGATTCTAGAATCTCATCAACACTGAATAAAGAATCACCTGCACCTACCAATTCACCTTTAAGAGTTTCAATAGCAACAAGATCCCCTTTTTTAATATTATCTGATAAGTAAGCAACACCACCACTAGCCAAGTCGGCACCATGACAGATTGCATCAACGGCAGAATCTTTAATGACAATTTTAGGTAAATAATCAGCTGCCCTCTCCATCGGCATTATGGCTTCACGTAAAAATGATTCATCACCGTCTTCAATATAGAAATGATAAGCATCAGTAACATCCTGTAATGTTACGAGATTTTCCTTTTCACGAAAAGACCCAACTTGAGTCCTTCTAAGCTCAGCCATGTGGGCTCCAACACCCAAAGCTTCACCAATGTTGTGGCAATAGGTTCTCACATAAGTGCCCGCTTCACAGCCAATTCTAAATAAAACATCCCTACCCTTAATTTCATAAATAGTAGAATAATAAACATTACGGGTTCTTAATTCACGTTTAACAGCAGATTTAACTGGAGGCAATTGGAATATCTTACCTGTGAACTCTTCAAAGACTTCACGAATCCTTTCTTCTGCAACATCCTGATGGAAAGTAAGCAAACATACATATTCCTTAGGGGCAGTTAACAATAATTGAATTGCACGAGTCGCATCGGCCAGGCCTACAGGCAAAACACCAGTAACCTTAGGATCAAGCGTGCCCCCATGACCTGTTTTATCCAACTTTAAAATACGTTTAACCCAAGAGTCAACCTCATGAGATGTAGGTCCGGAAGGCTTATCCAGATTAATAACTCCTTTTGAAATATAATCAGTAATTTCCCTTTCTTCAGGTTTACAACCATAGTCAGGATTTGTAAAAGATTTGGATTTGGTAATTAAATTTGTTTTCATGAATTAAAACCTTAAAAAAAATAGTATAAAAATAGTAAAAATAATGAATAAAATTAATTATTCATCTTATAAATCAGCTAAAGCTGCTTTGATAGAGTCAGCGTCGCCAGAAACATCGATAGTTTCTTCAGTTGGTTCTAAGTGAGCAATATTACATCTTCTGTTTTTTACAGCTTCACCAATAACTTCAACAAAGTTTTCATCGATAATTTCAACGATTGCACATTTTTGTCCAGCTTCTCTTCCAGCAGTTTTAACACATACTCTTCCTACTTCAATTGATGCCATTATATCACCTTTAATGTTGTTAAAATGATTTCTAATACTTTTTCAGGATTGAAAGTACCAGTATTAATAATTAAATCATAAATATCCATATTTTTTATATCGATATTATGAATATCCATATATCTTAAAGCTTCACTATTTTCGCGAGTAATGATTTCCTCACGGGCTACCTCTACAGATTTAGATTCCCTTTCAGCAATTCTTGAAGAACGTACATCAAAGGGAGTAACTAACCAAAGTTTTAAATCAGCTTCAACAAAATAAGCAGATAATCTGCCCTCAACTATTAAATTATCTGAAGATTTAGCTAGTTCAGCTTGTCTTTTGTCAATTTCTTTATCAATATCATCATTACCTTCAGCGAACTCACTAAATTCTAGAACTGACATACCCTTTTCGCGAGCCATTTCACGAAAAACAAATCCTGCAGAAATATAAGGAATATCTAATTTTTCACTGAGCAATTCTGCAGCAGTAGTTGTTCCAGTACCTGCTAATCCACCGATAGTAATAATCATTATTTCCTAGCCTCTTGTTTAAAATGTTTACGAGCACATTTTGTACATAAGTACCCACCGTAAGGACGGCTAGGTCTTTTAGCAGTTTTTGAAAGCTTACCTATTTCATATGGACGTCCACGAGGAACTCCATGCAAAACAGCACCACATTCAGCACAGACGTGCTTAGATGGTTTTTTCTTTTTGTATCTTAAAACATTTTCTCCACCAGGAGTGTTTTTTCTCATTCTTTTATATGATCTTGATCTAAACCTATTTGCAGGCATTTAATCACCTTGATTAATTTAATAAAAAATTTAATAA
>JAILDN010000029.1 GCA_024689425.1 Methanobrevibacter sp. | reverse complement strand
TTTTTTCAGCTGATTTTTAAGGACAATATTTATTAATTAGATTTAATAATTAATGATTAGGAGACAAAAAATGAAATTAGAAAATGCAATAATTTTAATATTAGTCATTGTTATAGTTTTTGCTGCAGGTTTTTATGCATTATTAACTTTTGGAAATTTTACTTTGACTAGTGATTCAGATAATAATAGTTCTGTTAATAATTCTTCACATAATGTGACTATTAATAGTTCTTCAACTAGCGGTTCTTCAAGTTCCTCTTCAAGCGGTGGTTCTTCAAGTTCTTCATCAAGTGCTCAAGGTAGTGGAAGTTCTTCCGGTAGTGGTTCTTCAAGTTCCTCTTCAAGCAGGGGTTCTTCCAGTAGTGGTTCTTCAAGTTCTTCTAGTTCAGGTAGTTCATCATCTGGAGGATTTTCACCAGGCCAATCATCAAGTTCTCAAAGTAATGGGGATTTTGATTAATCTTCATTTTTAATTATTTTTTTAAAACTAATATATTTTTATAATTCGAGAGATAAAAATTATATCATATAGGTTTTGTGTGATATAATGAGCGAAGAAAATAGTAATATGCTATTGGGTGTTCGTGATAAACCTCCTGCACTTAATTGGGGTTTTCTTGATATTGTCACTATTATTCTTAACTAATGTATATCAGAGGAAAATCATGAATGAAAAAGTTTTAAATCATCCATTGATAACTCATAAATTAGCCATTTTAAGAGATATTAATACAGGAACTAAAGAGTTTCGTGAACTTGTGACTGAGATTTCAACTTTGCTCTGTTACGAAGCAATGAGTGATGCAAAACTTGAAGAAGTTACAATAGAAACTCCTCTTGAAAAAATGGAAACAGGTAAGTTAAATGAGGATAATTATGCAATTGTCCCAATTTTAAGAGCAGGTATGGGAATGGTCGACGGTATCATTAACGTAATTCCAAATGCGAAAGTAGGCCACATTGGTCTTTATCGTGATGAAGAAACATTAGAACCTATTGAATATTATTATAAAATGCCTGATGGAATTTCTAATAGAGAAGTTTTAATTGTTGATCCGATGCTTGCAACAGGTGGAAGCGCCTGTGCTACAATTAACAGGCTTAAACAAGACGGTGTTTGTAGAATTAAGTTATTATGTATTGTAGCGGCGCCTACTGGAATTAAAACCATAGAAGATAATCATCCTGATGTTGAAATTTTCTGTGCGGTTGTTGATCGTGAATTAAACGATGTTGCATACATCATGCCAGGTCTTGGGGATGCGGGTGATAGAGTTTATGGGACTAAATAATTTTATTTAGTTTCTTTTTTATTATTTTCTTTTGATATTATGAGAATTCGTGAAATTATAATTGAATCATTAAAATTGCCTGTAAAGAAGTATAAATTGTATCTTGCTGTCTTCTTTTTGTTTATTGTATTGGAATCAGTGAATGATGTGCTTTATTCATACAATTTAGGAGATTTAGATTTGCTTTTTATTTTAATATCTTTTTTTACTATTTTAATTATCTTTGGAATTATTTTAAGTTTGACTAATGCTGCTGTTTTAGAGGAAAATCCTAAGTTTAACTTCAAAGAACATTTAATAGAGGCAATTAAGGAATATCTTGTTACAATGTATTATATACTATTATCATTTTTATTAAGTTCGCTTTTTAGTATTAGGTTAGGTTTTTTTTCTATAATATTTAAAATTCAGTATTATGTATCAAAATTAGATATTAATAATTCTATTTTAGGATTGAATGAATTATTGCATCAATTGCCAATATCTATGCAAGCATCTTTATATCATTCAATTCAACTAAATATGTTGGTAGGCATATTTATTTTAATTATTTTTTCTTCATGGGGGTTTATTGGCAAAATTGTGTCAATTAAATCTGATAATTTCAGGGATGCTTTTGATTTAAGGATTGTCTTTTCAATAATAAGACAAATAGGATTTTTCAGATATTTAAAATTCATTTTATCAATTGTCATAGTGTCAGTATTTTTATGTAATCTATCAGTTTATATGGATTTATTTGGAGATGTCGTATTTTCTGCATTTTTAGAATCTGTCACGTTATTCGTAATAATCAATGCTTTTTATCTAATTATTGAGGATTCCTATAATAATTTATGATTATGGATTTTTTTTTAAAAATAAATATTATTTTTTTTGTTCATTTGTTATATGTCCAGATTTTTCAAACAAAAAGGATAATCTATTTATTATATTTTAAATAAAGTATTATTATCTATGGAGGATTTTAAATGAATAAAAGTGATTTGGAAAGAGACTATTATATGCTCAAGGGACCGCTTGCAAAAAAAGGTTATGACTGGTGGTGGCATTCTTTAACAGCATATAATAAGGAAACTGGCGAAGCAAAACCATTTTTCATTGAATATTTCGTGTGTAATCCGGCATTAGCTGAGGATAAACCTACATTAGGTCAAGACCCTGAAAATATAAAATTAGGCAAAAGACCTTCCTATTTCATGATGAAAGTAGGAGCATGGGGTAAGGACGCTAAACAAATACATAATTTTTACTCAATGAAAGACTTCCAATGTCCGGATAATAAATTGGATATTCGCGTGGGGGATTGCTCTTTAAGTGAAACTCACATGTCTGGCTCATGTACAGTAACTGAAGAGGATGCTAAAAATCATCCTGAGTATATGTGTGATGCTGGGGATATGAGATGGGATTTGGATATTGATAAGCAAATCACTTTTAATGTTGGTTATGGTGCTAGTGGATTATTTAGAAAATTAAACTCATTTGAAATGTTTTGGCATGCTGAAGGTATTAAAACATTGTATAGCGGAACTATTTGGCTTGATGGAGTTGAATATGAAGTTATTCCTGAAAAATCATATGGATATGCTGATAAAAATTGGGGTGGAGACTTTACATCTCCATGGCTATGGATTTCATCCTGTAATTTAACTAGCCTTAAAACCGGTAAAAAGTTAAACAACTCCGCATTTGAAGCAGGTGGTGGAAAACCAAAAGCTTTTGGAATTTCTATCCCACGTAAACTACTCATCGGTTTTTATTATGAAGGAACAATGTATGAATATAATTTTGCAAGGTTCTGGAACATGGTTAAAATCGATTTTGACTTTGAAGAGGGAGATGAGGTTAATACTTGGCATGTGAATGCTTCCAATAAAAATTCACGAATGGAAATGGTACTTTACTGTAAACGTGAAGACATGTTGTTTATTAATTATGAAGCTCCAACTGGTAAAAAACTCCACAATCGCCTGTGGAATGGTGGAAACGGTTGGGGTGAAATTAAATTATACAAAAAAGACGGCACTTTAATCGACCATGTAAAAATGGAAAATGCAGGATGTGAATACGGGGAGTATGATAAAGAATGATATTCACCGATATAATAGCATTAATTATTGTATATGTTTATGTTGCCGTAATTTTTATTGTAGCCGAGATGGTTTTAAAAACAAGGCCTGAGGTTTCACGTAAGTTTTTACATATTATGGTAGGTAATATGATATTTGCCATGCCGTTTTTCTCAGATCCTTGGGTCATGGTCTGGTTTTTAACCTTGCCGATTACAATAGCATTATTCTTCTTGACTGATTACTCACCGATAAAAATCGAAAATAGTGTAACTGAATCCGGCCATGCATTAGGTTTATTCTTCTATGCTGGTATTTGGACAGTTTTAATTGCAATATTTTCAAATCACTTGTGGATTGTTGCTCTAGCTATTGTTCCTATGGTTTATGGTGACGGATTTGCAGCTTTAATCGGTCAGAAATTTGGTAATATCAAATACACGGTCTTTGGTGGACAAAAATCTCTTGAAGGCTCACTTACAATGTTTGTCATAACTTCTGTAATGAGTGTATTTGTATGGATGGTTTTCACAACTATTGGTTATTCAATGCCTGAATTCAATTTAGTTGCTATTTTAGGAATTTCTGCCGTTGCAACAATTTGTGAAGCTTTAAGTTATGGTGGAATTGATAACTTAACTGTTCCGGCTTTAACTTCAGTTTTATATTATTTAGTAACTATCTTATAGTTACTTTATTTTCATTATTTGTTTTTTGTATTTTACTTCTCTTTTTTTGCATCTTAGTAATGTTGGTAAAAATGCCTTTATATGGTAATTATCTTACTATTATTAACAAACATTGAGAGGTAATTTAAAATGAATGATTATGAAAGAGCTGCTGAAAGAGTTGATAGAAAACTTAAATTTTATAGAAGTTTAATTTCGTATATTATTGTAAATGCGTTTTTATTTGCAATAAATTATATTTTTACCCCTTCCTTTTGGTGGGTAATGTTTCCTATATTCTTCTGGGGAATTGGCCTTGTAGTTAATTTCTTTAAAACATTTGTATTCATAGATTTTTATGGTGAAGAATATAGGCAAAGGAAAATCGCTGAAGAAATGGAGAAAATGAAAGTATGAAAGTGAATTTGTTCTTATCAAAGGAAGTTGATGAGCCTTATGCTGATATTCATACAAATCAGCTGACGGACAATATTTCAAAAGCAATATCAATTTTGGAAAGTGAAGAAGCTAGTGAGATGTTGGCTGTAAAAAAAGGCTCTGATATTGCCCTTTTAGAATTTAGTGATATTTATATGTTTAGAGTCGAGGATAAGCAGGTTAATGTTTATACGGAAAATACAAATTATTTGGTTAAAAAACCGTTGTATCAAGTTGAAGAGGATTTGGATCAGTCATTTATTAGAATTTCAAAGACAACTATTGTCAATTTGAAAAAAATTAATCGTGTTGCTCCCTCATTGAAAGGAATGATGTTTTTAGAGCTTAAAAATGGTTTAAAAGATAATATTTCAAGAAAATATTTGCCGGATTTTAAAGAAGCTTTGGGATTATAGGTGAAAATATGAAAATTACAGAATTAATTAAAAGTTTGGCCATGGGTGCCTTTGTAGGTTGTTTCATTGTTTTATTGGTTGCGGTATTGTTCTCTTTTGCATATGGTCCTGAAAATGTATCTCTTTCAGGTACTGACATTATCAATGCATTTTTTGGATCCATTGTTGTCGGCTGGGCATTTTCATTGAGTGGTTTTATATATGATAGAGAAGACCTTGCATTACCGCTTCAAGTTATTTTCCAAATGGGTATTGGATTTGCGGTATTATTTAGTGTAGCTATTTATCTTGGATGGATGCCTTTAAATTTAGGTTTTGGTTTTGTTTTAACATGGATTCTTATTGCGATTATATTTGGAGTGGTTTTCTGGTTAGGCTTCTACATTTATTATTATTTGCTTGCTAGAGACATTAATCAAAAATTAGCTTAACTCAAGAGATTTTGGGGGGTTATTCCCCCTTTAACTCTCTCTTTAATATATATAATGGGTGAGTAGTATGAATTTTTACATTCATATTAAGTGAATTTTAATAACACTGTTAATATTCACAATTAAAACTATTGTTATATTACATATTTAAATATTTTGTTTAAAATTTAGCACTACATTCACTACAAGTTTTTGTTTGAAAATGAATCACACCATCACATTTAGGACAAATCCATTTTTCACGATCTTGGACCATCATCTTACCAATGCCCGTTGTTTTAATTCTTTTAGCACTATCTAAAGTGTTTAAATCATATCTTTTAACATATTTTTTGGAATGTTTTTTTATTAGGGGACATGGGAATTCGCTGCATCGGCCGCAATAACTAAAGTTCTTATTGTCAAAGCAATTTTTGATTTTACATTTTAAACTGGCTTTGTTTTTTCCATCATTCCCAATTAGGCAACCAACACAGGGGTTTTGATATCGTTCACAACTTATACAGTTAACTCCGCATGGAGCAAGTAATTTTGAATCAATAGTTTCAGGCATTTTCATAGTTTCTCTCTACGAAAAGTTTTAGTAATATAAAAATAAATATTTTTTTATAAATTGTTAGGATATATCTAACATGTGTATATTATATGTTAAAAAATATTGTTGATAAATTAAAAAGAAATAGATGATTTGTTATGAGTTTAATTGTTCATCTTGAAGTAACAAAATTAAAAGAAAAATTAACTCAGTTAATTTTTGAATATGACCATTTAATTGATCAGGTGTGTCCTGAAATCGAAAGAGATTATGTTCTGGAGTTTGGGATGTCTGAATATGAATTATATAAAATTGAGCTTGAAATAGACAAACTTAAACGCAAACTCCAATTAATTCAAATAGAAATCAATAATGAAAATGAAGTCAATTTAGATAAAATCGAAGAAAAACTGAATGAAGAGTTTGATGAATACGAAAAACAGTTACAAGCTCAGATAGATGAAATTAAACTTCTTGAAAACACAGATGTTAGAAAATTATCTGAAAGTGAAACAAAAAAAATTAAAAAGATATATAGAATGCTTATTAAAAGGTTACATCCTGATTTACATCCTAATTTATCATATCTTGAAATAAGTTTATTTTATAAAGCAACAAACGCATTTAAAAAAGGAGATTTAAAAGAATTGGAATCTGTTGTTGCATTACTTCCTGATGAAAGTGTAGAAGAAATATCTGAAATTGATAACCTAAAAGAATTAGTTAAATATTATGAGGATAAAATAGCTGAAGTTAAAAGTGAATATCCCTATAACAAAAAGGAACTATTATCAAACAAAAAATCCATAGAGGATTATAAAAAAATGATTATGGATTTAATTGAGGATAGAAAAGAAGATGTTGAAAAACTTGAAAATAAAATAAATAATTTGATTGAAAATGTCTAATATTCAAAAACCAGATAATAAACTCACAGATTTTGTTAATTTCATCCATAAGAAAGGAAAAATCAAATCTTTTTCTCAGGATATTCGTTTGATAACATTAAATGTAGCCGGTCTATATTATGCGGATAATATTGATGAAATTTTTCCCAAAATTAAAGTTGGAGATAAATTAGAGCTATTTCGCGAATCTTCAAATGAATATGACCATCGAGCCATTTTAGTCAAATATAATGGTGAAAAAATAGGTTATGTTCCAAGAAAAGATAATCATGTCCTTTCAAATTTGATGGATGGAGGAAAACAATTATACGGTGTTGTTGAAAGTATTGGTGTTGATGAACTATATGGAGATGATTCAGTCAAGTTTCTCAGATTTAAAATATTTTTAAATGAGGAATTCTAATTTTTAAAAAACATTAACTTTATATGTATATAAAACAATATAGTTTATTACTGTTAATTTTTAGCAGTTGCTTTTTTTGGGATAAGTTCCCATGGATGTGGCTTTTATAGCTGAACAAAAAAAGGTGAAATTTATGTATAAATATATTAGAGATGCTTGGAAAAATCCTAGTGAGTCCTATGTACGTGAACTCATGTGGGAAAGAGCTCCTAAATGGAGACGTCAAAAAGTAGTACAAAGAATCGATAGACCTACTAGATTAGACAGAGCTAGAAGTTTAGGTTACAGAGCTAAAAAAGGTTTCGTTTTAGTAAGAACCAGAGTTAGACGTGGTGGAAGAAGAAAATCACGTTTCAAAGGTGGTCGTAAACCTAAAAGAATGGGTGTAAACAAAATTACACAAGCTAAATCAATTCAAAGAATTGCAGAAGAACGTGTAAATAAAAAATACCCTAACTTAGAAGTATTAAACTCTTACTGGGTATGGTCTGACGGAAAATACAAATACTACGAAGTTATCTTAGTAGATCCACAAAGTCCTTCTATCATCAACGATAAAAAAATCAATTGGATTTGCTCCAATAAACACACTAACAGAGCTTTAAGAGGCTTAACTAGTGCTGGTAACAAAGGACGTGGAATAAAATCTAAAGGAAAAGGTAGTGAACAAGCAAGAAGAAGAGATTTATAATCTCTCTTTTTTACTACTCCTTTTATAAAACTTTTTTTTATAGATAAATATGATACATAATATTAAATTCAGAGTCTTTGTTTATGAAAATGAAGATGTTGACGAATTATCTCAAGCTATTTTAAATATTTTACCTGAAGCGGAAATCGAAGCAGAAGAGGCTGAAGGTTTAACTGATGATAAGATAATAATTTTATCAGGTGTTGTTTCAAAGAAAAGGTACACCAAAGCTTTTTTTAATACACTTTTAGAATCTTGCGATTTGGAAAAATTAAATGATGATTTGGAACGTAAAATGGATGAAAAAGGAAACTGGTTTTTAAGATTCGATAAAGAAGATGCCATTGACGAAAAACTAACTATTAAAGATTCTGGCGATTCAATTCATTTAAAAATAAAAATTGCTGCTTATCCTGCACGTAAAGAAATTGCAGTTGATAAGGTTCGTGAAGCTATTTTAAACTGATCAATATGGATTTTCAAGAAGTAATCAACTATTTTGAAGAAATACAAGATGAAAATATTGTCAATTCCAATAAAAGGTTTGCAATTGGTTGTGAACATTCATACGGTATTAAACTTCCGGTAATTCGTAAATTGGCTAAAGAAATTGGAAAAGACCATAATTTAGCTGTTAAGCTATGGAATCACACCTATCATGAGTCTCATTTGCTTGCGACAATGATAGAGCAAAAAGAAAAAGTCACTTCCAAGCAATTGGATGAATGGGTTGATTCTTTTTATTCGTGGGATATCGTTGATCAAGCTTGCATTAATCTTCTTGTTGATTTACCCGAAGCTCGCGATAATATTTTTGTTTGGTATGAATCTGACAAGGAATTTGTTAAAAGAACGGCTTTTAGTTTAATTGCAGTTATTGCGGTGCACGATAAGAAAGCCGATGCCGAAGATTTTGATAAATATTTTCCATTAATTAAAAAAGCTTCTTTTGATAATAGGAATTTTGTTAAAAAATCTGTTAATTGGGCTTTAAGACAAATTGGAAAAAGAGACGCGGAATGTAATAAAAAAGCATTGAAGGTTGCTTATGAAATTTCTGAAATTGATGATAAGACATGTAAATGGATTTCATCAAATGCAATTCGAGAGCTTGAAAGTGAAAAAGTTCAAAAAAGATTATCTTAAATTTAATCTATTTTCTTAATTAATCCCTCTTTTTAAAAGTAATTGATTATAGTTTTTCAAGGGATTTAAAAAAATGTAGTTTATATATAAGATTATATCTATAATTTTAATTAGTAACATATTAACTAAGTAATGATGGAGGTGAAACAATGAAAGGAATCGGAGGAATAATTGCGATAATTGTAGGTTTAATATTATTATTCTGCGCATTAGGACCTTTCTTTTTAAAGTTAGGCATTAAATTGATAGGATTTGCTTTTAATATAGTGTTCATTTTGGCTTTAATTGTTATTATTGCAGGAATTGTTCTTTATATTAAAGGACGTTAATATTTTTAGGAAATTTTTAGAAGTTAAATTGTTTCTAAAAGGTTTAACAATACACCGCATGACATATTCTTATTAGCAACAATGTTGACATTAAATAAATATTTAAATAATAAAAAATTAATGTTTTTCACTGTTTTTAATGGAAGATCATATCATAATCTATTAAATACTGTGGGTTGTTTGGCAAAATCGTTATTATTTAGTTTGGATAATAGTGACTCTGACAAATCATTAAAACAGTGCTTTAATGAAATTCATGATATTACTGCTAATTTGATTATACATGAACCGAATTCATTTATTTATGATTATAGTAAAATAGAAAATGAATTTGAATTTAATTTTGTGAGTTTCAATGACAATGAGATGGATGGAAATAATGATGTTATTATTCATAATTGTTCTAAGGCATCTTCGGCGATTAGGGATAATGCAATATTTTATATAGTTGAACAGGAACATACATTTGATGCGTATATTCTATATAAATCACATATTTATAGTTCGGATTATATTTCAAAATTTTTAAATGATATTATGG
>JAILDN010000063.1 GCA_024689425.1 Methanobrevibacter sp. | reverse complement strand
ATATGGAATATGCACAGATAATTATCAAAATCTTCATCAATAATATTTTCAATTTCATTTTCAAAATTATTTAATAAATCTTCACAAAGATTTTTAAAATCTTGTTTTGGTAATGTTAACGCATTCTTTGAATTTAAATTTTCCAAAATAGATATAATATTCTTTTCAATATATTTTTTTGAAAAATTATTGTGAATTATTTCAATTCCCATAATTTCTGAAACTATTGAATTAATAAAATTATCAACATGTTTATTTCGTGGAAAAATTGTTTCCATTAAAGTAAATTTTACTTTTTCCCCTTCTTGTATATGTTTTGATGCTTTCAGTGCACGTTTTAAATTTTTTAGGATTGAATTGGATTTAAAATTAATTAACTTCATTTTAATGCCTTATTTATTGCCATATATTAGTTTATTCTAAATTTCCAACTATTTCTTCCCCTTTATCAGTCAAGCGGTACAATCTACCTTTCCTAACTTCGGGATTAATGCATTCAACAAGTTCATGTGCTTTCAATTCGCTTAGAACTTTTGAAATATGGTTTGTTCTAATCCCTGAATCTTTAGCAATAGCAGTTGGTATTTTTACATCGCCGTCTAAAGACTTCATCACTTTTTCCCTATATTTTGAGATTTGCACATAGCTAATTTCTGTTAACATTTCATCCGATAATTCCATATTATCACTTATGAACTTCTTACAAAATAAATTGTATCGTCATCATAGCTACTTAATGCATCATATGCTGCTTGTGTCATGAATCTGAATTTTCCAAAGACCCCATAATCCACGCCCATGTATACTGGTCCCGTTGATTTTGCCAGATACATCTGTATTCCTCCAGAATGTTTCAACGGAATTACACTATATGGATCAAGACTTTCACTATCCCAAGAACTTCCGTTATACTCTTTAATGGCCATGACAGAACTTGTACAAATAGCTACACGATAACCTGCACTAACACCTGTTGGTAATGTTGTTGTGGTTTGTATTTTATCTACTGGCAGTTTCCATCCTGCTTCCTCATCACTGCCAATGCCGGTATCACCTTTAGGACCTCTATCTCCAGTATCACCTTTACTGCCTGTAGCGCCTGTGTCACCTTTAGCACCACTATCTCCTTTACTTCCGGTTTTGCCTGTAGCTCCGGTATCTCCTTTTTCTCCTTTTAGAATAGCAAGTTGTTCTGGTGTGAAGTCTGAAAATTCAAATGCTTTTCCTGTATCACCTTTGGTTCCAGTGTCACCTTTTGGACCAGTGCCTCCAGTATCACCTTTAGCTCCTGTATCTCCTTTAACACCGGTGTCACCTTTCAATTCATTGAATGAGATGGTTGCTGAACCATCTTCAGTGGTGATTATTATTTCACCGCTTTCATGATTGACATTAACGGTTGGTGAAAAGCCACTGGCTCCGGTATCTCCTTTAACGCCCTTTTCACCAGTATCGCCTTTGTCTCCTTTTATGTTTCCTACGTTTTCCCAAGTATTACTGCTCCAGACATAAAGAGAACCGTTTACTAAATAGCAATCGCCGTCATTGCCGGTTGGATGTTCATTAATTAATTCCTCGTAAGTATCATACGAACCTTTAATAGTAAGACCAGCACCAGTAGCTCCAGTGTCCCCAGTCTGCCCGGTCGGGCCAGTATCTCCACGAGGTCCTGTGTCTCCAGTATCTCCCTTAGGTCCTTGTTCTCCTTGTTGTCCAGTTGATCCAGTCTCCCCTTTGTCTCCTTTACTACCTTTCGCACCAGTATCGCCTTTAACACCTTTATCACCAGTGTCTCCTTTTTCACCTTTGATTGAACCTGCATTTGCCCAGCCTGTACCGTCCCAATAGTAATAGCTACTATCCACAATGTAGGCATCACCGACTTCACCTGTTGGATGAACACTAACAAACTCCTCATAGGTAGTGTAATGTCCTTTTATTACTGTTCCAATTCCAATGTCCCCAGTATCTCCTTTAGGTCCGGTATCACCAACTACACGGCCAATCTCTATCCATTCCTTTTCAGCCATTATTATTCACCATCCCATTCTTCAACAGTGACGTTGTTGAAAATCATTTGTCCACCATAATCATATATTGTAAGGAAAGGAAATGCTGTTTCAAATGTTATTGTTGTTCCTTCATATGAATAAACGGTTGTACTTCCATTTTTGATGGATGCCTTAACATTACCGTTCTGATAATATAGGTCAAAAGTGTACCATACATTATTCAATGTCAATTGCCCGGAAGTAACGTTCAAATCCCTTATGACATGATCACTTGTGGAATATCTTAAACCTTTTTTACCGGGATAAGCTCCCAGTTCCAGAATATTTGTATCTCTGTAGTGGGATAATGATTTGTTGGCCAATAATCCGATACCGCAGGCCCATCCTGAAGAGCTTCCGTATTTGACAACTATTTTGGCCTGCATATGAATTCCATATTCTGTAGCGTCAATACCATTGATTAAATCTGTTGGAATTAGATATATTGCGCTGCCACTTGCTACTTCTTTTGAAATTTTAGCTCCGTAATCATTGTAGCCAGAATCAAATTCATAAGATTGGCTTGTTAATGTGGCTGAACTTGGATGTTTAACAACAGTGTATGAATTAACTGTTTTACTGTCTTCAGAGAAGTAGAATGATATTGCTTCATAAGACCAGCTTCCGCTGCCGGTTCCTGCATAAACGGTAACTTCTATTTCGCTTCCAATAGCTCCAACACTGAATGATTGTGAAGCCACACCATCATTACCAGTCAGAACTGTAGAAACATTACCATTGATATCAATTGTCACTGGTACGCCTGAAACTGGCACTTCATTATCATTGGAATCATAGATTGTTATTTTTGCTCCAAACTCTACAGTATTTCCTGAAAAGCATGAATTAGGATGAATATATTCAATTATTAAATCATCATTGGTATTTGCCCATCTGGCTATCAATTCAGATATAGAATCTGAATCCTCATAGTGAACACTATTAAGAGCTAATTTTTCCCTTAACAATGTCCGGGCTGTTGTTAATCTATTGTTTTCTTCTATAACATTACTTGCAATACTCATTAATCATCACCTCTATGGTGTAACTGCTGTGATATATTTCATTCTTAATCTAACTCTTTCATTGGCCGCAACATTGTAAGCCCATGCAAGAACAACCGGTGTTCCTATATACTGGCCATACCAGTATGGCATGTAATCTGATGGAGTTCCACCTTCCCCATACATATATGGATAACCACCATTGCTTGTTCCGCTAATCTGTATATAACATTCCTTGCTCACTCCACTTTCTGTGAATCCCTGGTCTTCCGTCCAGCTTGGAACAAAACTTGTATCTCTTGAGGTAAGACAATCCCCATCAGATGCATCCAAAAATAAACCTAAGGATCCGCCGAAACTTTCTGATGCATTATACATTCCTGCCCCAATTCCTATGATTTTGGTTGCGACAGGAACATCTCCCCGTGTTATGTCAAATCCAATATTGATTTTCGTATTAGAATTAACGCCAGTCAATGGAGGATAATATCTTAATGGAAATACGGCATACATTGTTCCTGCACTTTGAGCATAAAGATTAATGTAATTTGCCCCCATTGAGAAATCTTCTGCATCAATTCTACAATTGCTTGAAGCTAATGGCTGCGAATAATTGACAATGCTTTCTAGATATTCCCCATACATTGCCGGATAATACATGTAATAATTAGGGATATCCTCGTATATTGAAACGTTGTTGTTATTTGTCACATACGCTTCATATCTGAATTTGCCATTATTTGACTCAGGAAGTACTGTCAGGCTGTTACCTGTTGTTATTGTCCCTAAGGTAGTCCATGCACCTGAAGTTGTTCCTGCCCTTCTTCTTATTGTTACTGAAACATTATTCATGGAATTGCCTTTCTGATCTCTAACAACTGGAGATAAATTCATACTGCGATTGTATGTTTGAGGTCCATTTTTGGTTAAAAATTCTTTTGTTCCATATAATTCAATTGAAGTTGGAACCGGATACGGCAATTTTCTGATTAATGGAATAATGCCGTCACCTGCAGTATAGCCGATTTCCTCATTTGTTAAAATGCTTTGTAATTGACTTTTACATGAACTTAAACGAGTATTCATTGTCTGTTCATTTTCTAGAATCTCTGAAAGGTCTGGAGCAGTATAAGTCATTGTCTAACTCCCAAGCAATGTTAAATTACTTTGTTGTGCAGATGTTATTGTTCCTATCTGATTTGTAACATCCTGAATGGCTGTAGCTATTGCACCATTAGTTACTGCATTAGTTGTATCAGTTGTATCCAATGTTGAGACAAGGTTAACTGGTCCGGTTGCACCGGTATCGCCTTTAGGTCCTTTTAGTGATGATAATGATATCTGATAATCATGATTGGCATCGCCCAAATAGATTATTCCATGTGCGGAATCTAAAATGATATATGCTGAATCGCCATCACTACCAGTAGCTCCAGTATCTCCTTTTATACTTCCTACATTTACCCATGACATTTTTCTATCACCTGAATTGTTTTATAAAAAAAGGAAGTACTCACCAGCTGGCCAGCACTTCCTTTAGGGAATTTATGGATTTAGTTTTATTGGAAAACATAAAGTGTTCCATCAACTAGATATGCATCTCCAGTTGTGCCAGTTGGATGTTCTGCGATTAAATCAGCATAACTGGCATAACTTCCTTTGATGATTGTGCTGTATCCTTGAGGGCCTTGCTCACCAGTATCCCCAGTATCACCTTTAGCGCCGGTATCTCCAGTTGCTCCTTTTTCACCTGTGTCACCTTTTGCTCCAGTGTTACCAGTATCTCCTTTGGCTCCGGTATCTCCAGTTGCACCTGTGTCTCCTTTAGCACCAGTATCGCCTGTTGCTCCTTTATCTCCGGTTTCACCTTTTTCACCGGTTTCACCAGTAGCTCCAGTTGCTCCGGTATCACCTTTGGCACCGGTATCTCCTTTAAGACCGGTTGCACCAGACATGTCTGTTACGAAACTGAATTCACCGGCTCCTTTTAAGTATAATTTTGCGTTATCAGGATCTTCGACATTTGATTGGATTGCTACAAACATTCCTTCAGGAACATTAGCCGCATCAGCTTCCATAGCTGAAACAGAAGCGTAAGTTTTGTAAATGGTGAATGGATCTCCAGTATCACCAGTTGCACCAGTATCTCCAGTATCACCTTTTGCTCCTTTGTCTCCGGTTTCACCTTTTTCACCAGTTTCACCAGTTGCCCCAGTATCTCCTTTTTCACCTGTTGCTCCAGTTGCACCAGTAGCACCTACATCACCAGTGTCCCCTTTAGCACCAGTATCACCTTTTTCACCAGTTAATCCTGCTAACTGTTCTGGTGTGAAATCTGTGTATTCAAACGCTTTACCTGTATCTCCGGTATCCCCTTTTTCACCAGTATCTCCTTTTGGTCCTTTGATTGAACCTGCACTTATCCATGCCATGTATAAACACCTCTATTAATTTATTTTTTAATCATTATGCCAAACGAAGAGTTCTCCATCCACGAGGAATGCATCTCCTTCATTGGCTGTGGGATGTGCTGCTATAAGTTCGTCGAAAGTATCATAAGACCCTAAGATAACAGTAGCAGCACCTGTATCTCCAGTGTCTCCTTTCTCTCCTTTACCTCCAAGACTTACTTGGAAACAGTTGACATATTCGTATTCATCTGAATTTGCAACAGGATGAAATGCCAGAAACTCTCCTGCATTATCGACAATAGCTCCATTTGGAGTCAGTTTTATTCTGTCTCCTGCTTTAATGATTTGGTTTGAAGCCAGTTTCAAACGGTAAAGTCCACCTAAGAGAAGTACACTTCCCTTCCTGTCACCATTTGTCATTACAACAGGTTCATTGACAAGGACGCCTACAGGGACTTCTGTATCATCGCCAGTGTACTTTCTTAAACTTTCACGTCCTATTGCAGATTTGTTTGAAATACAGAGTATGTCATCGACCATGCACTTATTGGAATATTCATATCCAAGACTACTACCAGATGCAGTAATTACATTATCGACCAATGTTTTAACTCCATCATCCAATAAGAAGGTAGTAATCTCCTTTCTTTCTTCCAATAAAACTATTGTATCACTCATATCATCACATCGAATATATGATTTCCTTTAACTGAAGGATTGCATTTTATATTGCAGCCGTGTTCACTGGCCAAGTTACAGAAGTATAAATCTTCAGATAAGACTGAATCATCAGTGTAAGTTACAAACTTGAAGTACGGATATTGGAGATTGTTAAAGACATTAACATTGATTAATGCAATTCCCAATCCTCCGCCTTTGACTTCAATCGGCCTTGGCACTTCGTGAATCATTGTCTGGCCTTTAATGCAGTTGTCATCGTTGAAGTCTTTTCCGAATGTGAATATTATTGTCTGGTCGGTTTTTGTTCTCTTTCGATAATACCATCCAAGAGCAATATCAGATCCACATTCCAATAGCTTTACTAAAGTATCGCACGGAAGCTGAATGTCTGAGTCAACCATCAATACATAATCATAATCTCCATTAAGAGCATTTTTGGCAATCTGATTTCTGGCCTTTGCACAGTCATAACCTGAAACATAATCAAAGTATATATCATAACCTTCCGGCCTTGTTAGGCCATAAATGCTTTTAAAGCATTCCGGTTTAATGTTTTCAAAGGTTGGAACTGCAATCAAAATCTTTTTTGCCATATTATTCATTCTCCAGTTTTTGGATTCTTGACTCCAAATCGTCCAAATTCACTTTGTCTTCACGCTCGCATCTATACTCATAAAAGTCAATTAGTGCAACAATAATGACAGCTAATGCAAATGGTAAAAGTCCTTCGATTAAAGCATACTTTGTTGCATTGGTCATGATGATGTTGATAGCTACTGCTGTTAAAACAGCACTGGAAATTGTTTTGGTAAAGTTACAAATGAATATCTTCTTTTTTAAATTATTCATGATAACAATATCCTCCAAAGAATTTTATTCTCCTTGAGGGTAACCCAATACTCTTTTAGCTTTCCTCTTAGCGTATTCAACATCTCCTTCGCCTCTTATCCTACTTGCATAATGGCTGGCTATTCCTAAAACTATCATTAGGATGCAGTAGATAACAGTATTTTCACCAATGCCTAAAGACTCTGAGTACAGCATGACTATCGGAATGACAGTAACCAGAAATGAAGTCAATATGTCAATGTCCTTTCTGTTTTTTTCCAACCATTCAGATATCATCTGCTGTCACCTCATCGCAAGTATGGCTAAGGATTATACCGTCAACACAAATCTTTTCTTCACTTCTGTATACTTCTTCGGCATTTTCTTCAATGTTCATCCAAGATTCGTACTCTTCCAACGTTTCAAAGTATTTGATGTATTTCATTGTGCCTCCCAAGTTATTGAATAGTATAAAATTCCATTTTCGATTTTAAATTCTATAATAGGCTTAACTGCATAAGGATAACCACTGTCAACGTATTTAGTACCGTTCCAGTAGAACCAGTGCCCTGTTGTCTGGTCAATGTAGGGACCTTTGTTTTCCAGTGTTCCGACAAGTTTCCTTATGGTCATGTGTTAAACCTCACTATAATATATTATATTTTTTATTATATAATTTATTATATATTTTATTATTTATTTTATATAAAATATACTTTTTCATCCTGAGAGCAACCTTCCCACTCCATGTAAAGTTTATTGTCTTCCCACACAAAACGTACATCATTGACAATAGCTACATCTGGAAGCTCACAATA
>JAILDN010000058.1 GCA_024689425.1 Methanobrevibacter sp. | reverse complement strand
AATCATTAAATCAACTGAAGTAATCATAGGAAAATAAATATTTTGTTAGGAGAGATTTAGAATGGAATTAAGTGCTAGAAATCAATTAAAAGGTAAAGTCGCTGCTGTTGATATTGGTGCGGTTATGGCAAGCATTAAAATCGAAGTTACTGATCCTGATGTTATTACTGCTTTAATTAGTAAAGAATCTGCAGAAGGATTAGATTTAAAAGATGGTGACGAAGTTACCGCAATCATTAAATCTACTGAAGTTATCATTGGCAAATAGCTGAATTAACTCCAGTTTTTTATTTCTTTTTTTTCAACATAATTTTTTAAATAATTTTTAAAACCTATTTTTTTTAAATTAATAGCGTTATAACTTATTTATTGTTCTTTTTGATAGTCTTTTTAATAGTTTTTTAGTTAAATCCATGATGTTCAAGTAAAGTTTATTAATATATTAATTTATAGTTATATATGATTCAAAAAATTTTAAAATGTAAATGGTCATCATGTTATCAAATTCATCTACTGCAAAGATTGAAAAGGAGTTTAAAAACTTACGTAAAGAGTTATTAGATTTGACTTTAAGAAATCAACTACTTAATTTTAAATCTAGAGCTAAAACAATTTCTATTAAACACCAGACTCCAATAAATGTCTATCAAACGTTAGTTTTACAAGAAAATAAAATGTATTTTGTAGCTAATAAGAAAGATAAAAAGGAAGATAAGTCTTCAGTTTGGGATCATATTCCTTTTGATTTTTCAAAGTTTCAGGAAGGAAATAAAAAATTAGCAACTGATTTAACTCCAAATGAACTCCAAAAACGTTTGTATTATATTAATAACCAGGCTAAAACAATGTTACAAGAGCAGGGTTATAATATTTTATATTTGGCGGTAGGATTTTTAGAATGGAAAGATAAATCCAAACCAAGACAGGTTAATCATGCGCCTTTGGTTTTAATTCCTGTTTCCATGGAAAGGAAAAAAGTAGGTGAATCATTCAATTTGGAATGGACTGGAGAAGATATTCAAACCAACATCTCACTTAAAGCAAAACTTCTTGATGCAGGTATAGAACTTCCAGATTTTGAATTTAAAAAATATGGTGAAGTCATTGACCATTATATTGCTAAAGTCAAACGCGCCGTTAGTAAAATGGAAGATTGGGAAGTGAATAATAATATCGCTTTAGGTTTCTTCAGTTTCACTAAATTTGTAATGTATAACGACTTAAACCCGGAAGCATGGGCAGATAATGTTGATTTAACCAAAAATGAATTGATTCAAGCGATTTTTAATCCTGCTAAAAATGATGTTGAAGCATTTAATGAAGAGGATATTGACTCTCAACTTGATTACCAGTCAATGTATCAGGTTTTAGATGCTGATTCCTCCCAGATTGCAGCAATTCAGGACGTAAAAGCTGGAAGAAACTTAGTTGTGGAAGGACCACCTGGTACGGGTAAATCCCAAACTATCGTTAATTTAATTGCAGAGCTATTGGCAGAAGGCAAATCAGTTTTATTCGTTTCAGAAAAAATGGCAGCTCTTGATGTGGTAAAAGACAGATTGACTAATGTCGGTTTAGGCAAATTTGTTTTAGAACTACATTCTCATAAAACCAGACGTAAAAAATTCTTAAAAGATTTAGAAAAATCAACTACGGTTCGTGCTGTTGATACATTAAATATAGACCAGACTATAAGGAAGTTAGAAACCTTAAAACATCAATTGGATGATTATGCTAGTGTTATTCACAGGCCAGTATTTGCCGTTAACTATTCTGCATTCCAGTTATATGGTATGAAAGAATCTGCCGATGACCATTTTTCAAGGAAAAATACAATAATGCCCTTGGTTAGATTCGATTCTCCTCAAACCGTTACATTAAAGGAACTGGATGATGTTATTTTAGGTTTGGAAAGTGTTGCCGAGTTGTATCAAACCATTTCAAAGGAAAATCCATGGAGCAAATGTTCACCAAAAAGTCTGCTTCCTGCTGATTTAAGAGAAATTGAAATGTTAATTAATGATACATTAACGTCTCTTGATGCATTTTTGGTTGAAAGGGGAAGAGTTTATGATATTTATGGTATTAAAAAGCCAGATACATTAAATGAATTTGAAAAATCTCTTTCTGCATTTGATATTATTAAAACTCAAAACTCAGAATTGATTGATTCAAAAATCCTAAAATCAGGTGCATGGGAAAAGAATAATGACGATGCTTATTTATTAATTCAGGAACTGGCTAAATATCAAAGGGTAGCACCTATATTGGATAAGTTTAATCCAAATATTTATCAGACCAATATTGACAGGTTAATCTATGAGCTGGATGAGTTATCTCATAAAAAATTACGTTTCTTTAAAAATAAACAGCATTTGGAGCTTGTTGAAAGATATTACAATTATCCTGTTCATGATGATATTCAAACAATCATCGATGATTTAAATCAAGCTAAAATAGCTATCCGACTTAAAAAGAGTTTAGAAGCTAATGAACAATTGGCTAAACAGTATTATGGTGATTATTGGCATTTAAATGCAGACATCAACGATTTAAAATCAATCGCTCGGTGGATGACACAATTCACTTCACTTACAAAAGAAGGAATATTTTCACAAAATACTATTGATATTTTATCAAAAGATTTATTCGATATTAATCCTGAAAGAGATTTGGTTGATTATATTGATTCAGGTAAAAGATTTAGCAGTGATTTGGAAAAATTAAAATCCAAATTAAATCCTAGAAGTAAATTAATATTTAAAAAAGGAGCTAATGATGTGGCGTTTGAAGATTGGCAATCCCAATTATATAACTGGAGAGGACAATTGTCAAGTCTTCATTTATGGTCCCAATACCTAAATACCAAAAACTCTTTAAAAGGAACAACTGCAGAGTTATTTATTGATTCAATAGAGAAAAGAAATATTAAAAAAGACGATATTAAGGCATTAGTTGAAGGAAACTTTGCTGACTCTTTGCTCAATATATTATTTGTAGAAAACCATGAACTGGCTACATTCATTGGAGAACTTCATGAAAATAGAATCAAGGAGTTTAAGGACCTGGATAGAAAGATTTTAGTTTTAAATAGAAAAAGAATTTTCCATAAATTAAACAGTAATATTCCACAGATATTTGGTGCAACTGAAAATCCACAAGCCAAAGTGCTTGCAGGGGAATTTACAAGAAAAAGTGGGCACCTGCCAGTTAGGAAATTATTGGAAAAGGCAGGTGGAATGATAAAACAGATTAAACCATGTTTCATGATGAGTCCGCTTTCAGTAGCACAATACTTGGATCCAACTAATGAAGAATTGCAATTTGATGTTGTTATTTTTGACGAAGCAAGTCAAGTAAAACCGGAGGATGCTCTTGGAGCATTCATGAGAGGTAAGACTGCTGTTGTGATGGGAGATACCCAACAATTGCCACCTACTTCATTCTTTGATCAGATGGCTAGTGGAGAAAGTGATGAAGAAGAGGCAACATCACTCGATATGGAAAGTATTTTGCATTTATGTAAGTTGTCATTCCCTGTAAAGATGTTAAAATGGCACTACAGAAGCCGTCATGAATCATTGATTTCAGTATCCAATAAAGAGTTTTATGATAATGAATTGCTTGTATATCCTTCACCTTCACATAATGACCCTGAATTAGGATTAAAATTCCATTATAATCCAAATACTGCTTATGATAGAGGTTCTTCATCTGCAAATCCAAAAGAAGCGGAAGATGTTGTTGAAGCAATATTTGATCATTTCGACAGATATGGTGACACTAAAAGTTTAGGTGTTGGAACATTTTCTGTTGCACAGAAAAATGCAATTCTAGAAAAACTAGAGGAAAAACGCCGTGAAAGACCAGAATTAGAACCGTTATTCTCTGAAAATAAAGATGAAAGATTCTTTGTCAAAAACCTTGAAACAATTCAGGGGGATGAGAGAGATGTTATTTTAATCAGTGTAGGTTATGGTTTCGATAATGAAAGGAAAATGTCACTTAACTTCGGTCCACTAAATCAGGATGGTGGTGAAAGAAGATTAAACGTATTAATCACTCGTGCAAGACAGAAATGTGTTGTATTTTCCAATTTTAAAGCTTCCAGTATGAAATTGACTGCAAATCCTCCACATGGTGTAAGAGCATTAAGGGAATTTTTGGAATATGCTGAAAACTTAACTATTGGAGCACATACAACTGAAGAACACAGTCAAGCCCCATTTGAAGATGCAATCGCTAGCTTTTTAGAAGAAAATGGCTATCAAGTTGACAGGCAAATTGGCTGTGCAGGTTTTAGAGTTGATTTGGCTATTGTTGATGAAGAAAATCCTGGTAAATATATTTTAGGAATTACTACTGATGGAAAAATGTATGCGTCCAGTAAAGTTGCACGTGATCGTGATAGGCTTCGTGAACAAGTTTTAGAAGGTTTGGGCTGGAAACTTTATCATTTATGGTCTACAGATTGGTATAGGAACCGTGATTTGGGTCGTAAAAAATTATTGGACTTCATTGAAAAATCAATAAAGCAAACCCGTAAAGAACAAGAAATAGCACGTAAAGAAGAAGAAAAACGTAAAATTGAAGCTGAAAAAAGAGCCAAAGAATTAAGAAAAAAACGTGAAAGAGAGCTTGAAAAACAAAGGAAAAGAGAAGCTGAAGCAGAAGCGGCTAGTTTGGGAGAAAATGTTGAAGTTATTCCTCCTGATGGTTTGGATTTCGATGATGATATTGTCTTTGTTAGCCAAGATGGAGATGAGGATTTCAATGATGAAGGTGTGGAATTCGTTGAAGAGGAATCTCCAAGCGAGTTTGTTGAAGTAAGTGAGGATGCAACTGAAGATGTTGAAGTTGAATCTCCTAGTCAATTTACTGAAATAACTGACGATTCAAGTGCTTTTGATGATTTCATATTTAAAGATGATGGCGAGGTTTCAACTGATGAAAAAACGGTTAATGAAGAGGTAACTGATGAAGATACTTTGGAAGATGAAACTATTGAAAAAGAAATTAATTTGAAAGATGAATCAGAAGATGTAACCACTCCAGATATTGAATTGGATGGTGAGGATTCTTTAAATGAAGATTTGGATGAAGTTAATGTTGATGATATTTTAGATGAATTGTCTGATAATGAAGAGGATGTTTCTGATGATGAAGAAGAAGTAGGCGGTGAGTCCAGTGAAGATACATTTACAAGTGATAAAGACGATAGCGAAGATGTTCCATATAAAAACGAAGAAGTCACAGAAGAAAACGAAGAAGAGGTAGATGAAGAGGGATCTGCTACTCATAAAATTAAATTCGGTTCTACTATTTCTAAAGCAACAGGAGGTAGTATATTATCTTCAATCAAGGATAAATTTTCAAAATCTAAACCTGAAGATGAAATTGATGAATCTATTGACATTAATGATAAATTAGATGAGGATGACTTTATTTATGTTGACCATACTAATGATGAAGAAAGTATTGTTGATTATGATGATGTTGAAGATGATTTAGATTCAGAATCAGTAGATGACGAACATGTAGTTGTGGATGAAGATATTCCTGATGATTTGGGTGATGGGGGATCTATTGAGGATGAAGATATTCCTGATGATTTGGGTGATGAGGAGCCTATTGTTGAGGAAATTAAAGAAAAACCAAAAGTTAAATTTAATAAATCTACTGATAATATTAATTTAGAAGATATGGGGAACACTCCTATTGAAGAGGATATTCCAGAAGATGAAATTGATTTGGGTTCTGAAGAAAATATGGAAGAAAGTGTTGAAAGAGAAGAAATATTTAAAGATGATGAAAAGATTGATTTAGATTTTGATGATACAAAAGAGGTAGATGAATCTATTGGTAATGAAAAGATTGATTTAGGTTCTGATGATGATTATATTTATGTAGACCACACTAATGATGAAGAAAGTATCATAGATTATTCTGATGATGAACTTCCAGAAATAGAAGTCAATCCTTTGAAAAATATTTTTGGTGGAAGTAAACCTAAAAATCAAAATGGCATTAATGAATCTCGCTTTGCTGAAGCTATTAAAGGCACTTCTAAACTTAATTTAACCAAGGAAGAGGTTAAAACTGTACACGGCGAGATTATTGATGAAGATGTTGCTGAACCAGAATACATTCCTAAAGATGATGATGTTGTGGAAGTTGAAATAATAACTGATAATTCCAAAGAAGAATCTTTCGAAAATGATGATTTTAATAATGAGGAAATAGTCGATATTCCTCCTAAAAAGAATAATAAAGTTAAATTTAAAAGAAATATTGATGGTGTATCTGAAATGAAAGGAAATAAACCTATTAAAGAAAAAGATTTTAATCGTATCATTGATGAAACGTTTATGAATAATCCTGAAGGTACTCTTGGTGAGGAGGATATTTCTAACCTTGCTTCAGCACTTGTAAGTAAAGCTTTCGATGATGTTATTTCTGATGCATTTAATGAAAAAGAAGATGTAAATACTCAAAATTATAATGATGACTATAAAGATTATCAAGGAGATAATGAAAATAATGGCATTGATTTAGAAAATGAGTATAAAACCCGGCCGAAATCTACACCTGACGGTGTTACTTATTATGAGGGTGTTAGTGATATTCAAAGTCCACTAAAAAAGAATAATCTATATTATGAAGAGGATAAAAACAAGAACAAATCTGTAAAAGATTCTATAAAAAGTGGAATTCGTGATATTAAGTATATTCGCAAATCTTTAAATGAAATTGAAAATCCAACTCCTGTAGGATACGTTTCTGTTGTAGATAGGACTGAAGAATATGATGTAAATGATTATGTTGAACCTATTCAGGATTATGAAGGTGAAGAGTATGTTCCTCAAGATGAAGGATTGACCTTTGCAGAAAAAGAAGAGCAGAGATATGAAAGAGAACTCAAAATGGAACAGCTTAAAAGAGAATTGTCAAGTGATGACAATACAATCGTAACTATTCATGAGCAGGAAAGACGTGAAGTTAAAAAAGATCAAGCCCTTGAGGATATAATACAAATAGCTGATGAGGATTATAAGGAAATCGAAAAAGAAAGATTCAGAAATAATAATACTTTAAAGGCTTTCGATGACAATAAACTTCCTAAAAGAGGTAAAATTGAAGATGAAATCTTTGAATATAAATTTGCCAGTGATTTCGGATTAAATTCACAAAAAGATTTATTCGACCAACCAATAGAAAATGTTTCCAAATCCATCACGGAAATTGTTAATGTTGAAGGACCTATCCATGTAAATGAAGTTGTTAAAAGAGTAAAAGATAGCTGTAATATTAAACGAGCAGGTTCTAAAATGAAAAAACAAGTTACTAAAGCTATTAAGGAATCTGAAAACTCTGGAAATATTATAAGAATCGGCGACTTCTTATATGATGCTTCAAGTAATGATGTTGTTATCAGAAAAAGAGTAAAACCGAATATTGATTTAATTTCCGATGAAGAAATCGCTAAAAATATTGAAACAATATTATTGCATAAACAAATGTTACCAACAGCTAATTTAATAAGGGAAGTTTCACGTAATTTTGGATTCAAGTCAACATCCCGTAAAACTTCAGCTAAAATCAAAATTGTTTTGGATTCCATGATTGCTGAAGGTTCAGTAAAATTAGATAAAGATATTGTTGAGTTAAATTAGGTTATTTTTTAAAATGTCAACAAAAATCAAATCCCCTAAAAATTTACCCAAAAAACCTGGCGTTTACATAATGAGAAATGCTAGTGATGAAATAATTTATATTGGGAAAGCCAAAAACCTTAAAAATCGTGTATCCTCTTATTTTAGGGAGAAACTTGACAGGCCAAAAACTCAAATCTTAATGAGTCATTTTGATAATTTGGAATATATAATTACCAATTCAGAAAAAGAAGCGTTAATTTTAGAGGCCAATTTAATTAAAAAATACCATCCTCGCTATAATATTCAACTCAAAGATGATAAGAGATATCCTTATGTAAAGATAACCAATGAAAAGTTTCCTAGATTGGTAATTACGAGAAACATTACAAAAAATGGAGTCTTTTATGGTCCTTTCACTGATGTCGGTTCAGTTAGAAAAACTGTAAAATTTCTAAAATCCTTATTTAAAATTAGAACCTGCAGGAATATGGACGGGCCTTGTCTTAATTCACAAATTGATTTGTGTTATGCTCCCTGTGATGGTAAAATCACTGAAGAGGAATATGGTGAAATAATAAATAAGATTGATTTATTTTTCCAGGGGAAATATTCTGCAATCGTGAAAAATCTTAAAAAAGAGATGGAACAGGCTGCATTGAATGAAGAATATGAAAAAGCGGCTGTTTTAAGAGACCAAATTACCTCTATTGAAGAAATCATGGAAAAACAATTTGTTGATTTGGTTGATGATGATTTGGACCAGGATGTAATAGCTATTGCCGCAGGAAAGCATGAAATAGTTGTTATAATAATGCTAATCAGGAATGGAAAAATCATTGGCCGTGATGACTTTTTAATGAGTGGATCTGAATATGATTCAACTTCAGAAATCTTATTTGCTTTTATACAGCAATATTATGGGTACAATAGGCATGTTCCAAAGCAAATTCTTTTAGCCGAAGAAATCAATGATAAAACATTAATCGAAGAATGGCTAAGTGATTTGAGAGGAAACAAAGTCCACATTAAAGTGCCGCAAAAGGGTGTTAAACTAAGGCTTGTTAAGATGGCTGAAAAGAATGCTGAGATAATTGAACATCAAAAGAAAAATCTTGAAAACTCAATGATTGAACTTAAGAAATATCTAAAGCTTGAAAAATTACCTAGAGTTATAGAGGGTTATGATATAAGTAATATTTCAGGAAAATTTGCAGTTGGTTCTAAAGTATCATTTAAAGATGCAAAACCTAATAAAAAAAGATATAAACAATTTAAAATAGAGACTCCAGGACCAAATGATTTTGCAATGATGAAAGAATTATTGACGCGCCGCTTGAAATTAATTGAAACAGACCCAGAACCCGATTTGATTGTAATTGATGGGGGTAAAGGCCAGCTAGGAATGGCATGTGATGTTTTAGAAGAGTTAAATTTAACTCACATTCCAATAATAGGTCTTGCAAAGGAGTTTGAAGAGATATATGTTCCAAATTCAAAAAGGCCAATTATCATTCCAAAAAATAATAAGGCCCTGCATTTGTTGCAACAAGTTCGTGATGAATCTCATCGTTTTGCAATTACTTATCACAGAAAGCTTAGGAGCAAAAATATAAGCCAGTCTAGCTTGGATGATATAAAAGGCATAGGTAAAAAACGTAAAATTAACCTTTTAAAGGAATTTGGAACTATTGACAATATCAAAAATGCAAGTGTTGATGAGTTGGCTGAAGTTGATGGAATGAGTAAAAATGCTGCTCAAAATGTTTTCGACTATTACCATTAAAATCGCCTAAAAATGCTTATTTTTGCATTACATTTAAATATAAGTATGTTAATATTAACTTTTAAAGAAATATTAATAGGTTTATATTATGGTTAAATGTCCAAGATGTGGATATGATAATAGTTCATCATCTACATATTGTGTAAACTGTTCTTATATTTTGAAAGGTTCATCTACCGGCAAGAAAAAGGGTGGATGGAATATGGGAACAGGAAAAAAGATAGTTCTTATTGTTGGAATTATTATTATCGCGTTTTTATTATTTTCAATTATTAATAATTTTAGTCAACCCACAAATAAGGAATCATTAAATGTTATTGTAGCAAATAACAATACTCAGGAAGGTTCCAGCACTCCTTATCAAGTAAAAATTATTTACAACGGTACTTGGTATGCCAAATATGGTGATCCTAATTACCTTCAGGAAAAATCCGGCTCAGGTGAGATTGTTATTTCTCTAGACTGTGCTGCATGGGATGCTGTTCATGTTTCTGTTCAAAAAACTGATGCTTCATCTGAAAATCTTACAGTTCAAATTTTAAGAAATGGTGAGGTTGTAGCTGTTAATTCAACTACAAGTCCTAATGGTGGGGTTAAATTGAATTATCAAAATTAGTTAAAATTGACTAGCTTTTTCGTTTAATAATTCCACAAGTTCATCGGTTTTATATAATCTGATTTCTTCAGTGTTTGGTCTGAAGATTTTCATAAATGTGATTAAATCATTGCATAATTGATTATATTGGATATTGAGAGTGCTAAAGTTAGATAGTAGTGCAATTAGTTTATCTTTTTCTAATTTTTCATTGTCCCTAACTATTCTTTCAATGTTTGCAAAGTGGGTTTCAATTAACAGTTTATCATTTTCTAAAGTGTCTATGTATTCTTGGATTTTATTTTCACTAACCATTCAAATCACTAATGAATATTTTTAAATAGTGTCATTAATAAAAATTTGTATTAATTAATGGGGCATTAATTATGATTAAAGTCGAAAATGTAAGTAAGTCATATAAATTAGATGACGGTAATTCAGTCGTTGGTCTTAAAAATGTTAGTTTTGAAGTTAAAGAAGGAGAAATACTTGGAATCATGGGAAAAAGTGGTTCCGGTAAGACAACACTTTTAAGAGCATTAAGAGGTGTAGAAGAAATTGATGAAGGTAAAATCACTGTAGGTGATGTGAGCATTGACGGTGATTCATCACTATACTATTATAATAAACTTAAAAAGGTTACTGCAATTCATCTTCAAAGATCTTTTGGTCTATGGCCTGAAACTGTGCGTGATAATGTTTTAAGAAAATTATATTCACGTAAATACTTTGATGAATCCAGTACAGACTTTGAAGTGGCTGAAAGCGAGTTTGGTGATGAAGCGGATAAAATTCTGGAATTGGTATCTCTTACTCATAAAAGTAATCATTATGCTTCAGTATTGAGTGGTGGCGAAAAACAAAGATTAATTATTGCTCGTCAACTTGCAAAACAACCAGATGCCTTACTTTTAGATGAACCTGCAACTATGGCATGCCCTAAAACAAAACAAGAAATTCTTGATGCCGTTAAAAAAATCAATGAAGAATTAAATATTACCATAGTTTTAGTTTCACATTTACCTGATGTTCAAAAATATCTTGCAGATAGGGTGCTTTTAATGGAAGGTGGGGAGATAGTTAAGGAAGGAACCCCTGAAGAAATTACAGAAGAATTCATGAGTGGAATGGCTCCTATTGTAGATATTAAGAATATTGCAACTGATGAAGATGTCGTTGATGTAAAAGATATATATAAAAGATTCTATTTATTGTCCGGTGGAGAAGTTCTCCAGATAGAGGATATTAATTTTAAAGTTCAAAAAGAAAATATTTTAAGTTTGATTGGACCGAGTGGTGCTGGAAAAACCGTCTTGCTTAGGATGTTGGCAGGGCTTGATGATTCTGATTCAGGTGAAGTTTTATACAATGTTGGTGATGGATGGCATGATATTGCAATACCGGGAATGGGACGTATGGCTATTCGTTCAAAATTAGGATTTATGCACCAAGAATTTGCATTGACTCATTATGCAACTGTTTTAGACCAATTGGCTACGCGTTTAGGTTATAAAAATGACCAAGTTGTTAAAGATGCACGTGCAAGGGCTGAAAGAATGGGACTTGGTGATGAGTTATTGGATGCATTGTATTTGCTTACAGATTTACAGGAAAATGAAGCAAAGGCGCGTTTAGAACAGGTTGGGCTTGCGCCAGATATATTGGGAGATTTGTTCCCTAAGTTCCCTGAAACTGCAACTCGTGAAGCGGTAGCCGATATTTTTGAAAGTCTTGATCTAGATTTGGATATCTTGCAAAGAAAATCCTATGAGTTGTCAGGTGGTCAAAAAGTTCGTGTAATGCTTGCTTTAATTTTAGTTTCAAAGCCTGAATTTTTACTTTTGGATGAACCGTTTGGTGATTTGGATCCTATTACTTTAAGGACAGTTACTAATTCACTTAAAACGATATCTAAAAAGTATAATATTACAATAATCATGGTTTCACATAACACTGATTTCATTAAAGAGTTATCTAATAGGGCTTTGTTCATGGATGATGGTAAAATAATTGATGATAGTGAAAATATGGATGAAATTGTAGATAATTTCATTGATTTCTGTCATGCAAGCTACTTAAAAGGAGAATAATAATGTTTGATGTAATTTGCGTCCCTGTTGATGGGTCCGAGTATGGATACAAAGCAGCTGATGTGGCCATTGAAATTGCCCATAGATTCAACTCCAAAATAGCGGCAGTACATGTTTTAGAGGAATTTTCTTTTAGTAGTTATGATTCTGAAGAGGATAGTGGCGATGCAATACTGGCTAAAATCACGAAAAAAGCTTCACAATTCAATATTGAAGTAACTGAACATTTATTAACTGCTGATGCTTTAAGGGATATGAAGTTCATTGTTGACCAAACTGGAGCGGATTTAGTTGTCATTCATGCATTGGGTTCTGATAATGAAAGATTTGTATCATTTGATGAAAATTCCGTAAGTGACCATCAGATTGGCTCTGTATCTGAAAGACTTTTAAGGAATTCTGATGTTCCGGTTTTACTTGTTAGGTAATTATTTACTCTAACTTTTTTAATTTTTCTTTTTCCCAATATTTTTATAGTTAAAAATTCTAATACTTTTTAACTTGTTTTTACTAAACTTTTAAATATTAATAAGAACATTATTATTAATAAATAAACATTTTAGTTTGTTTTTTAAAGGAGATATTTTATGATAGTTAAAGAATGGTGTTCTTTTTGCGGTGAATGTGCAGGAGTATGCCCAAGAAATTTAATACAAGTAAGAGAATATGCTTTAGTTTTTGATGAAGAAGACTGCAAAGATTGTGATACATGCATTAAAGCTTGTCCAATCAAGGCTTTAGAAAAAGAGGAATGATTTTTATGATTGAAACTGATGTAATAGTAGTAGGTTCCGGACCTGCAGGTTCATCTGCAGCAAAACACGCTGCATTAGGTGGAGCAAAAGTTATTTTAATGGATAAAAAATCTGAGATTGGTGCACCAAAAAGATGTGCTGAAGGTGTTTCTATTCAAGGACTTGAAAAATTAGGTATTGAACCATCTCCACGTTGGGTTACTCAAAAAATTGAAGGTGTAAGAATACAAACCCCTGATGGTACTGACATATGGTTAACTGAAGACCAAGTAAAAATACCTGAAGCAGGTTATATTTTAGAAAGAAAAGTATTTGATAAACATATGGCAATGGATGCTGCAAGAGCTGGTGCAGAAATCAGAATCAAAACTTTAGTTACAGGTATTGATAAAATAGAAAATGGTTACATTGTTGAAACAGAATCAATGGGCAAAAAACAAGATTTCAAATGTAAAATCTTAATCGCAGCTGACGGTCCTGAAGGTCACATTGCAAGATGGGCAGGATTAAGGCCGGCTGCAAAACCAAAAGAAATGGAATCTGGTGTACAATACGAAATGTGTAATGTTGAGTTTGAAAAACCGGGTATAATCGAATTTTACTTAGGATCCTGTGCTCCTGGAGGATATGTATGGATTTTCCCTAAAGGGGATGACATTGCAAATGTCGGTTTAGCAATTCTTCCTCACAAAGCGGATAAAACAGCAAAAGAATACTTGGACGATTTCGTTGCTAATTCTCCTTACTTAAAAAATGCTCAAGCAGTTGAGTTGAATGTGGGTGGAGATCCTGTTGGTGGAATGACTAAAAAACTTTATGACGATAATATCATGGTTGTTGGAGATGCAGCAGGCCAAGTAAATCCATTGACCGGTGGAGGAATCATCAGCGGTATGACTGGTGGAATGTGCGCAGGTCAAGTAGCTGCTCAAGCTATTAAAGAGGATTGCTCTAAAAGATTCTTAAAATTATATGATGAAATGGCACATGAAGAACTCGATCATGAAATTAAAAGATATAAAAAGGTACAAGAATATTTACTTACTTTATCTGATGAAAAGCTTGACGAACTTGGACATGCATTTGAAGGGGAAAGCTTTGAAAAGATTTCAACTACTGAAATTGTTAAAAAATTAATTAAAGTAGATAAAACAGCATTACTTAAATTAGGTAAATTTATCTAAGGGGTTTAAAATGATTTTGGTTACTGGTGGAGCCGGATATATAGGTGCTCATACTAATAAAGCTTTGAATAAAGCAGGTTATGAAACTGTTGTTGTAGATAATCTCTGTAAAGGTTATGAAAACTTTGTGAAATGGGGTAATTTTGAGGATTATGACTTTGGAAGCAGTGACTTGCGTGAAGTTTTTGAAAAATATGACATTGATGGGGTATTGCACTTTGCGGCTTTTTCATCCGTAGCTGAATCAGTTGAACTTCCTCAAAAATATTTTAAGAATAATTATAAAAACACTTTAAATCTCTTGAAGATAATGAGGGAATTTGGTGTAGATAAATTTATTTTATCTTCAACTGCAGCTGTCTATGGTAATCCTGAAAAGGTTCCCATTACCGAAGACCAAGATTTAAAGCCAATCAATCCTTATGGTCATTCAAAATGGATTACTGAAAAGGCTTTAGAACGTGAAGCCGAAAAAGGGGACTTTAACTATGTTTCCTTAAGATATTTTAATGCTGCTGGTTGTGATTTCGACTGTGAAATTGGAGAATTGCATGACCCTGAAACTCATTTGATTCCATTAGTTTTAGATGCAGCTATTGGTAAGCGAGAAAGCATTTCTATTTTCGGTACTGATTATAATACTCCTGATGGTACTTGTATTCGTGACTATATTCATGTAAATGACTTGGCAAGTGCACATATTGCAGCTTATGAATATTTATGTGAAAAAAATGAGTCCAATATCTTTAATTTAGGTAATGGTCAAGGTTATTCTGTTCGCGAAATTATTGACATGTGTAAAAAAGTCACCGGGTGTGATTTTAAAGTTGAAATAGCCGACCGTCGTGAAGGCGATCCAGATATTTTAATTGCCGATGCATCAAAAATTGAAAATCAATTGGGTTGGAAACCAAAATATGATTTGGAATGCATTGTTAAATCCGCATGGAATTGGCATCAAAAAATGAATAAAATTTAGGTAATAATATGGAAAATAACAACACTATCTCTAAAATTGACGTTAGAATAATAGTTTCTAGTTTAGATATCGCAGGAATTGTTTCAAAAGCAGTGGACAATATTCAGCTCGAAAGTGATTACAATATTGTTGTTTCATCCATAATTCCAACTACAGACTTTGAAATTGCAAAAAAAGTAGCTGAAGGTGCAGACATTATTCTCATTGGAGGTTATGGTCAGGATGAGAACTATAATCTCTTGTTCAATGATTTAAAAACTGATTTTAATCACATTGGATTATTTGATTATAATAATGTATTATATGAAAATGAAGATATTAATGCAGAACTTGCACAAAAAGAGATTTTAAATTCAATTATCAAGGCCACACTTTCTTATTCACTGAATTTAATAAATATCCATACTTTAGAAAATAAACTATTAGAAATAACACACAATTATAATAACTTACTTGATGACTATAATAAACTCCTTAAAGAAAATGAAATGTTGTCTATGGAAAACAGTGAATTGAATAATAATATAGATAATTTAAAGTCCGATTTCTCCGAATTTAAAGCTAGATTTGAAAATATTCATACTAAGGATTTCCTTGAGATTTATAGGTTAAACGAGTTGTGGAATGAAATATTTGGGGAAAATATAGTTGATGAAGAAAAGATTGTGATAGCTACAAATAAGTTTAAACCGGACAATATTCTAGTTGGGCAAGGTTTCATTGCTGCTCGATCTAGAACTCAAGCTATTGACTGGTTAAAAATTATTAAAACAGCCTTAATTTTTGTAGAGGATAGAGGAGAAGAATTAAGGCAGGAATTTGATTCAAAACCTCAAAATAAACCTCCAGAAGTTAGGGACTCTTATGACATATCTAACACTTTTGAAAACTTCTGGGATTGAAAACACTATTATTTTATACTATGATAAAGAAAAATTATAATTGATATAATATATGGTGTTTCCAAATGCAAGGTGAGATTGAAGATAAGTGTGGTATTGTGGGAATACATTCCAAAGATGCTTCTAGGAATGTTTCTTCTTTTGTTTATTATTGCTTGTATGCTTTACAGCATAGAGGCCAAGAATCTGCTGGAATAGCAACTTTCAGTTCAGAAAAAGGATTAACTTATTATTGTGGGATGGGTTTAATTACTGATGTTTTCAAAGATTATGAAATAAACAATCTTTCAGGAAATATGGCTATTGGTCATGTAAGATATTCAACAACTGGCCAATCTAAACTTGAGAACTCACAACCTTTTGTTACTGATTTTGATGATGGATTTATAGCCATGGCTCATAATGGAGATATTGTTAACTCCTCTGAATTAAGGGATGAGCTTATAGCCGAAGGATATGAATTTAAATCCGACACTGATTCTGAAGTAATCTGTTATATGCTTAAAAAAGAGCATTATGACAATAATAAAAATATTATAGATGCCATTGAAGCTGTTTCTAAAAAACTTGTTGGATCTTATGCTTTAGTAATCCTTGTAAATGGTGAATTATATGGTGTTCGTGATGCTATGGGAATTAAACCATTGGCTATTGCTGAGAGAAACGATGATTTTATTTTAGCTTCTGAAACCGTTGCATTTGATGTTATTAACGCTGAATATATTAGAGATATCAAACCTGGTGAAGTTGTTTACTTTGAAAATGATGAAATTAAAAGCCACATGTTAGAAATTGCTGAGGATTCAACTTTATCACATTGCATGTTTGAGTATGTTTATTTTGCAAGGCCTGATAGTACAATTGATGGCATCAATGTTTATCAAACCAGATTAAATATAGGTAAACAGTTACAGAAATTATATCCTATTGACGCGGATGTAGTTATCCCTGTACCGGATTCATCAATTCCTGCAGCTATTGGTTATTCTAGAGCTTCTGGAATTCCTTATGGTGAAGGTTTGATTAAAAACAGGTATGTGGGAAGGACATTTATCATGCCAACTCAAGAAGAGCGTGAATTGGCTGTTAGGCTTAAATTAAATCCAATTAAAGATGCCATAAAAGGCAAAAAAATTATTTTGATAGATGATAGTATAGTAAGGGGAACTACTTCCAAACAGCTGCTTGATTTGGTTAAAGAAGCAGAACCTGCTGAAATACATTTCCTAGTAGGTTGCCCTCCAGTTATATCACCTTGTTTTTATGGAGTAGCAATGGCAACTAAAAAAGAATTGATTGCAGCTAATTATGCTATTGAAGAAATTAGACAGCAATTAGACATTGACACTTTAGGTTATATTACCTTGGAAGCTTTAGTGGAAGCTATTGGAATGCCTAAGGAAGATTTGTGTTTGGGTTGTCTAAATGAAGAGTATCCAACTGAACTTCCTGAAGGACTTGAAGCTGAAACTTACTATAAACCTTAAGATAATATGGTTGAATTATTAGCTCCCGCTGGAAATTTTATATCATTGCGTGCCGTTTTGGAAAATGGTGCCGATGCTGTTTATTTTGGTCTTGATGACTATAATATGAGGGCAAATGCCAAAAATTTCTCTTTAGATGATTTGGCTAAAGTATCAAAAATAGCTAATGAATACTCTGCAAAAACTTATTTATGCACCAATATCATTTTAAATGAAAAATTGGCCTGTGAACTTGAGTCTAATTTGGAGAAAATATCCGCTTCAGAAATCGATGGACTTATCTTATCAGATATAGGTTTAATTGAAGATACTGCATCCCATGGTCTTGAAGCCCACATTAGCGTTCAGGAAAATGTTTGCAATTCATATACTCTGAAGACTTTAAAAAAGTTAGGTGCTAAAAGAGCTATTCTTTCACGCGAGTTGTCTTTAAGGGAAATCACAGATATCGCTCAAAAGTCTCCAATCGAAACAGAGATTTTCGTTCATGGTGCAATTTGCATGGCGATTTCCGGAAGATGTTTCTTAAGCTATGGATTATATGGAAGAAGTGCTAATTGTGGGGATTGCTTACAGCCTTGCCGTAAGAATTGGACTTTAACCTACGAAGAGGGCGAAGATAATGTCATAAACTTTTCTGATGTTGAAGACGAAAGTTTTATAATTGCCGGAAGTGAAGATAGAAGCTATAGAACCAACTTCTTTTCTCCAAAAGACATGTGCATGATTGAATATATTCCTGATTTAATAAAAAGTGGTGTTAGCTCTTTTAAAATTGAAGGAAGGGCTCGCAGTCCTGATTATGGGGCAATGGTAACAGGAATCTATAGGCAGGCTATTGATTCGTATAATGAAAATCCGTCTGATTATAAAGTGAAAGATGAATGGATGGATGAGTTAACGAGTGTGTTCAACCGTGGATTTGACACTAATTTTTACTTTAATACTCCTTTTGAGATAAGTGAGGACAATCAATCAAAATATATTAAAAAGGACATAGGTCAGGTTGTCAATTATTACAATAAGGTTAATGTTGCAGAACTTAGGGTGTGGGATGATTTAAGGATAGGCGATAAAATTATCATCCAGGGCCAAACCACTGGTTCCATTACCCATACTATTGATTCAATGCAGATTGAAGGCAAAGATGTTAAAAGTGTTTCTAAAAATTCTAATGTGGGAGTTTTAATGCCTAAAAAAGTTAGAAAAAATGATTTCGTATATAAATTAGTTGAGAGGTCACAGAATGATTAAGAAAATAGCCATTTATGGAAAAGGTGGAATCGGAAAAAGTACTACAGTAGCTAATTTGTCTGCTGTGTGGGCAAATGATGATTTGAATTGCTTGGTTATTGGTTGTGATCCGAAGGCTGATACTACCCGTACATTATATGGAAAAAGAATCCCGACGGTTGTCAGAACAATAAAGGAAAATAAAAAAGCTGGAAGGGATGATTTTGTTTTTAAAGGTTATAATGATATTTTATGTGTTGAAAGTGGAGGTCCAGAACCTGGTGTTGGGTGTGCCGGACGCGGTGTTATAGTTGCCATGAAACGTCTTGAAAAACTTGGGGTTTTTGATGAGGATTTGGATGTTGTCATCTATGATGTGTTAGGTGACGTTGTATGTGGTGGTTTTTCTGTTCCTTTACGTGAAAAATATGCTGATGAAGTTGTAATTGTGACTTCTGGTGAGTTTATGTCACTTTATGCAGCAAATAATATTGTTAGGGGCATTAAAAAGCTCAAGGGAAACTTAACAGGAATTGTCTGCAACTGCCGTAATGTGGATAATGAAGAGGAAATTGTCAGTGAATTTGCTAAAAGAATAGGAACTCATGTACTTGGCACAATACATAGAAGTAATTTAATTCAGGATGCCGAATTAGATGCAAAAACCGTTGTAGAAAAATACCCTGAAAGTGATGAAGCACAAGAATACCGCGACCTTTCTTCAAGCATTATGCATAATAAAGAGCCTTCACTTCCAGAGCCGATGAGTGATGAAGAGCTTGAAGATTTCTTCAAGTCATTTTTGTAGAACAGACGGAATAACCAAATATTAATTGAATAAGATATAAACTTTAATTCATGAAGAAACTTGCAATTTTTGATTTTGACGGAACCTTATTCAATTCTGTAGATGATGTTGTAATTTGTTTTAACAAAGCATTGACCAAGCATAATTTTCCCACATTAAAACGTGAAGAGTTCATTGGTTGTTTAGGTGGAAACATTGATGAAATTGTTTCATTAGTCCTAAAAGATAAAAACACTCCTGAAAATATGGAAATGCTTAAAGATACTTATTTGGGCATTTATTATCCATCCAAAAAAGAAAATACCCTTCCGTTTCCAGGATCTCATGAGCTATTGAAAGAATTGCAGGAAAAAGATATACAATTGGCCATCAATTCAAATAGATTTTCAGACTCGCTTGAATTTTTTATAGATAATTATTTTTCAGACATTGATTTTCTATCCATTGAAGGGCATAACTTTGACATTCCATCAAAGCCATCTCCTGCCGGAATTAATAAGATTATTAAGAAAGCCGGAGTTTCACCTAGCGAAGCAATCTACATCGGGGACTCCTCAACAGATATCAAAACGGCTCAAAATGCCGGAATCGACTGTATTATTGTTAAATGGGGATATGGAAATGAAGATGATTGGGAAAATGAATATATTTTAGAATGTGTCGGTGAATTTTCCCAAATACTTAAGTATTTTTAAGTTAAAAGACAACCTATTATTATGTTATTTGTACAGTACCCTAAATGCTCAACATGTAGAAAAGCCAAAAAATGGCTGGAAGAAAACAATATTGAATTTGAAGAAAGGCATATCATTGAAGATAATCCCACTTTTGAGGAGCTAAAAGAATGGTATGAAAGAAGTGGATTATCCCTAAATAGATTTTTCAACACAAGCGGAATGAAATATCGTGAATTGAAGCTTAAGGATAAGCGTCCTGAAATGTCTGAAGAAGAACAGTTGAAATTGCTTGCAACTGACGGCATGCTTGTTAAACGGCCTGTAATTGTAAGTGATGATTTTGTCTTAACCGGTTTTAAGGTTAAAGAATGGGAAGAAAACTTATTATAAGAATATTTTTCCCATATTTTTTTTAAAAAAATAAGTGTTAGGAGATGGGTTATCTCCTTAAATTCCAAAACAACTATCAATAGGAGTTATGGGAAAATGCATATATCATGGAGGGGATTAAGAGATATATATTGTTGTTTTGGACGTGTTTAACTACTTCCGTAGTTTTTTTTTAACTGTTTTTGTTTTGTGCAATTTGAAAGTTTAATAGTAAAACTTTCAATTCAAACTTCGGTTCTTATTATATAAATGATTTTGGTAACCATTTAGTCACCTCAATATGACGATATATTTAAATAGAATAAAAACACCTATATGTATTACTTAAGGAGGAAACCAAAATGAATAATTATAGTACTTGTCCTATTGAGTTAGTTGTAAAATTGATTAACAAAAAATGGGTTATACAAATTATTCGTGATTTGTTCTTTGGTAAAACCCGTTTTTCAGAATTTAAAGAAGACAAACCTGAATTATCTAATAAGGTTTTAAGTAACTGTTTAAAATCAATGGAGAAGGATGGCATAATACAAAGAATTTCCGACAGATATGAGCGTGATGTCGAGTACATATTAACTAAAAAGGGCCAAGCGTTAAACAAAATTGTTTACGAGCTTGCTATATTTAGTATTGATGAAGACCTTGGAGATACTAAATTTAGTGATGAAACTAAAGGGAAGTTGAAAAATAATTTTAAAGACAAATTGCTCTTTAAATAACTTCTTTTTTCTTTTTTTTAAAAGTATTTATTCTAAAAATTTTAAAATATACTATCATGACTAATGAAGATTTACAGTTAGATTATGATTGTGAAAGGTTCAGATTAATGTCTTACCAACTCGAAAATCTCCTGGAAGAATATGATAGGCTATTGGAATTACGCGAGAATATTCAATTAAAGTTCTTTACAACATTGGAAAACATTAAAAGAAATGGAATTAATGTTGAAGAAGATTATGAGAGGTGGGCAAAAGTCAGAACTTCCGAAAGGGAAGAATGGAACTCTGAAATGGATTTAATTGTTGAATTGAAGTATGATATTGATGATAATCTTAAATTGTTAGATAACTCCATGATGAGAAGATCTCTTATTAAAAGAGAAATTGAATAATTTTTTTCCTTATTGGGATTAACTTTAAAAAATAGAAAAATCATAATTAAAAAGTGATAAAAATTTTTAAGGGGACAAAAATTGTTAGATATTAAATTATTCAGAGAAAATCCAGAAATTATCATAGACTCTGAAAAGAAAAGATTTAGAGACACAGAAAATGTCGAGAAAGTTATTGAATATGACACCTTATGGAGAGAAGGTGAAAGAAAATTAAATTCTTTAAGATCTGAAAAAAATAAATTATCAAAATCATTTAAAAAAGCAAAAGAAGAAGGTAATTTGGAAGAAGTAATTAAAAGGTCCAAAGAAGTGGCTTCAGAAATTAAGGAATTAAGCTCTAAAAACGAAGAATACTTAAAGCTCAGAGATGATTACAGGTATAAAGTTGGAAATATTATTGATGAGGACGTACCAATTTCCGATACTGAAGACGATAATGTAGTTGTCAGAACTTATGGTGAAATACCAGAATATGATTTTGAACTCTTAAATCACGTTGATTTAATTAATAAAATTGATGGCGCAGATTTAGAAACCGCTGCAAGTATTGCAGGGGCTCGCTTCTACTACTTAAAAAGAGATATCTTACATTTGAACTTAGCGTTAATCCAATTTGCACTTTCTGAACTTGAAGCTGAAGGTTACATTCCAATGCAAACTCCGTTCTTTGTAAAAGGGGAAGTAGCAGCCGAAACTTCAGAATTGGGAGAATTCTACGAAACTTTATACAAAGTGGAAAACGAAGACATGTATTTGATTGCGACTGCCGAGCAGACATTGGCAGCTTTACACAGAAATGAAATCATATCTCCTGATGAATTGCCTTTAAGGTACTGTGCACTTTCAACATGTTTTAGAAAAGAGGCGGGTTCACACGGAAAAGATACTTTAGGAATATTCAGAGTTCATCAATTTGAAAAAATCGAACAATTTATTTATTCCACTCCTGAAGATTCAAGAAATCAGCATGATCACTTAATGGAAGTTACTGAAAGAATATATCAAAAGTTAGGTCTTCCATATCAAGTAATTGCGATTGTATCTTCTGCATTAAACGATAATGCAGCTATTAAATATGATTTGGAAGCATGGTTCCCTGGTTCCGGTGCTTTTAGAGAATTGGTTTCATGCACTAACTGTAAAGATTACCAAGCAAGAAAAACTAAAACCCGTTTTGGAAGAGCTGGTTCAGGTGATGCTCAAATCTTGCACACATTAAACAGTACAGCTATTGCAACTGAAAGAACAATGTGCTGTATTTTAGAAAACTACCAACAACCTGACGGTAGTGTAAAAATTCCTGAAGTCTTAGTCCCTTATATGAATGGAAAAACAATAATTGAAGCTAAAAAATAGCTTATTTTTAAATTTCGAGTGTGTTTTTACACACTTTAACTATTTTTGAATTAAAAAAATAAAGTGTAATGGGATGTTAAAATTGAGTTATATCATCCCATGTTTCTTCTGGTGCTTTTTTACCATTAAATATGTCAAGATCTATGGATTTGTTTTTAAATGAAACGATAATGGTACAAATTGCATCTCCAGTTACATTTACTGCAGTTCTAAACATATCTAAAAGATGGTCTATTCCCATAATGATTCCGATTGCATCGACTGGCAGACCTATAGAATTGAATACCATATTTAATGTTATTAATCCTACTGATGGAACTCCTGCGGTTCCTATTGAAGCCATAACTGCGGTGAAAATTACTGTAAGAAGCGCAGTTAATCCTAAATCCATACCATATGCTTGAGCCGCAAACATGACTGCACAACCTTGCATAATTGCTGTTCCGTCCATGTTAATTGTAGCTCCTAATGGGATGGTGAATGATGAAACTTCACGTGAAACACCCAGTGCTGAAAGTTTTTCTAAGTTTAAAGGTATTGTTGCATTTGATGTGGAAGATGAAAATGCAAAAAACATTACTGAAATGAATTTTTTAAAGAATTTGATAGGGTTTAACCTTGTTAAAATGACTAATAAGGATGGATAAACAATAAATGCTTGTATTGCTAAACCTAAAAGTACACAGCCAACATATTTGGCCAAAGGCATCAGTCCTTCAAATCCTAATGATGCGAAAGTTTTTGCCATTAAACAGAATATTCCAATTGGTGCAAATTTCATGACAATGTGGGTCATTTCCATCATGATTCTGTTTCCTTGGGTAAAGAAATCATTTACTAACTGCGTTTCTTCTCTTAACTTAGCTAATATTATACCAATGAGTAAACCAAATATAATAACTGGCAACATATCTCCATTTGCAAGAGCATTAAAAGGATTGTCTGGAATCATATTTAAAACGGTGCCCGTCACGGTTACATTTGTTGTAACATTGGATTTTGCAAGACTTGCCATGTTTAAACCAGCACCCGGTTTTATCATGCTTGCTATTATAAGAGCAATAGTAACTGCTAATGCAGTTGTTACTAGGTATATGAGTATTGTTCGACCTCCAATTGTACCAATCTTTTTAATATCTGAAATTGAAGCTACTCCAACAACTATTGAAAAGAAAACAAGTGGTACACTAACATTTTCATTAGTTTAATAAACCCAGTTCCCCCTAGATAGAAAACATTGTCTATGAGAATTATATTTTTAATAAATGAATCAGTTACGTAAAAATTCAATATTAAACCCACTAATAAACCTAATATCATTCCAATTAACATCCAGTTACCTAGGCTTATCTTTTTTAGTTTTGAAATCATTTTTCTACTCCACATTTTATAATATTAATTTATATCAATTATATTTATAAAATTTAGTTATTTTTTTAATCAAAAGATATATATCATAGTAAAAATACATTGTCTAACAGGTGTTTTCCATGTCAATTAAAGAAGAATTAATAGAAAAAGGTTATAAAGCTTATGAAAACGATGAGATAATTGTTTTTTGGAAACCTGATTTGTGTGAACATGCAACTGAATGTGTTAGGGGAAACAGCAAAGTTTTTGACGTTACAAGAAGGCCGTGGGTAGACCTTTCTTATGCCTCATCTAAAGAAATTGCCGAAATCATCGATAAATGCCCTTCGGGTGCCCTTAAATATAAGTTAAAATGAGATTATTAGACTTTTCAGACGTTTTCTTATGCAAAAAGTAATGTTAAATAATCTGATTATGGTGTTGTTGTTTAGTTAATCTTTTAGTTCTTATTTTACAGATTAAAATAATTTGTAATTACTTTTCGGGGCATAATGTCAATTATTTCAACTCAAAAGTAGTTTTTTTCCTTTTTTCATGTTTTTTAAAAAATCTTTTAACTTTTTCATGTTCAAAAAGTTCATATTTCATTTAAAATTATTGGAACTGTGAAAAAGCACAAAATCGCACTTAAAAAAGATTTAAATAATAGTTTTTAAAAAAAGTTAAAAAAGTTTATTTTTTTAAAAATAAACTTCTTTTTGATTAATAATCAATCACTTTTTGTTGGTATGTAAGGAATTATTGCATCTGCCAATTTACTGATTGGCATGGTTTGTATCCAGACTTTTCCAGGACCTGTTAGTCTTGTGAAAAATAGTCCTTCTCCACCAAATACTATGTTTTTAACTCCTTTTACCATTTCAATATCAAAATCAACGGTTTCTTCCATTGCTGCAACGTGGCCTTGATTTACAAGTAATTTTTCTCCAGGAGCTAAATCATGTTCAACTACTTCACCATCAATTTCTAAAAATAGGGTTCCAGTTCCTGTGAATTTTTGAAGAATAAATCCTTCTCCACCGAATAATCCTACTCCAATCTTCTTTTTAAAGTAGATATCGATATCAACACTGTCTTCTGCAGCTAAAAACGCATTCTTTTCACCAATGATGGTATTTGTTCCATCTAATGTTATAGGCATGATTTTTCCAGGATAACATGCTGAAAATGCTATTTTTTGATTATCTGCTTCTGCAGTAAAGAAGTTTAAAAATATTGTATCTCCGGACAATGCTCTTCCAAGCCCTTTTAGGAGTCCTCCACCAGTGCTGGTTTCCATTTTAATTTCGGAAGTCATGAAAGCCATAGCTCCGGTTTCATCTTTCATTGTTTCGCCTTGGTTTAATGTACAGATTACGGTTGGAAATGACCCTCCAGTTATTTCGTATTCCATTTTATATCACCTTAAGTTTGGTTATTATTAATTTATTAATTTTTTAATATATAAAGTAGAGTTTTTAAACAAATAATTATAATCAATGAAATTCTAATATATTATTGAGGATTTAAAATGAAAACGATTGTAATTAATGCAAGTCCAAGAAAGAAGTGGAATACTGCAGAAGTTATGGAAGCAGCTCAAAAAGGAGCGGAGTCTGTAGGTGCTGAAACTGTATATGTTAATTTGTATGACTTAGTCTTTAAGGGTTGTAGGAGTTGTCTTATTTGTAAATTGAAAGATAAACCTAAAGGCAAATGTTATTGGAATGATGAATTGTCTCCATTGATTGAAAAAATATTGGAAGCTGATACATTATTAATTGGTTCACCAATTTATTTTGGAGAGCCTACAAGTGAATTTAGGGCATTGGTTGAGAGACTGATTTTCTGTCTAATGTCTTATGATGATGGATCCAGTTACTACACAGGTAAAGTAAATGTCGGCATTTTCTACACAATGAATGCTCCGTTCTCTTATTATAAGGAATCCATGGAGGATAGCTTGTCAAGCATTGAATTCCTATTTTCATTTTTAAATGGGGAAGTTAAGTCATATCCTGTATGTGATACTCTCCAGGTTGCGGATTATTCAAAGTATAACATGGCTGGCTTTTCACAGGAAGCAAAAGAAAAGCAGCTGGTTCTGCAATATCCTAAAGATATTGAAAACGCTTTTAAAATTGGTGCTGAGTTAAGTAAACCTTAAGGTGTATTCACTATGGACACTAAATATGATTTTACAAGTGTTATTGATAGAAAAAATACTAATTCTTTGAAATGGGACTTGTTTGGTGATGATTTGCCAATGTGGGTTGCAGATATGGATTTTAAAGTAGCTCCGGCAATCCAAGAAGCTATTTCAAAAAGAACAAGTCATCCTGTTTATGGTTATACAATCGTTCCGGACGAGCTGTTTGAAGCTTACATTAACTGGTGGGATAAAAGATACGATTTTAAAATGTCTAAAGAGGATATTGTATATTCAATTGGTGTAATGCCTTCCATATCATCAATGATTAGATGTTTAACTAATGTTAATGATGAAATTTTAATCCAATCTCCGGTTTACCATGTATTTTACTATGTCATTGAAGATAATAACCGCAAAGTCTTGGAAAATGAATTGATTTATGAAAAGGGTGAATATAGGATTGATTTTGATGATTTGGATGAAAAGTTGTCAAAGGTTAAGTTGATGATATTATGTAATCCCCACAATCCTGTTGGCAGGATATGGTCAAAAGATGACTTGGCTCACATCGGTGAGCTATGCAGGGAGCATGATGTCATTTTGATATCCGATGAAATTCATTGTGATCTGACTGATCCTGGTGTTAATTACAATCCTTTTGAAACGTCATTCGATTATGAAAACACAATCACTTGTTTATCCCCTTCCAAATCATTTAATATTGCAGGTTTTCAAAGTTCTGTCGTTCACACTAAAAACAAAGAGTTATTGGAAAAAATTAAAACCCAAATGCACATTGATAATTCCGATTCCTGTAATGTCTTTGCAACAACGGCAGTTATAGCTGCTTATAGGGATTCTGAGGAATGGTTAGATGAGCTAAGGGAAGTGTTATATGAAAATAAGCAAATCGTTAAGGAATTTTTGGAAAGTGAACTTCCAATCATTAAATTGGTTGATTGTGATGCAACTTATCTGTTGTGGCTTGACTGTTCTGGGCTGAATGTTTCTTCAAAGGTTTTGTCAGAATTTTTAAGAACTAATCAAGGTTTATTTTTATCTGCAGGAATTGATTTTGGTTTAAATGGTGATGGCTTCTTAAGAATGAATATTGCATGTCCTAAAGAATTGTTAATTCAAGGTTTGTATAAATTGAAAGGTGGAATCATCAGTTTCAATAATGTTAAAAACTTTAAATATTAATTAATTTAAATTAATTATTGGTGATAAATTGTTAACGGAATATTTACCTTTTATGGGATTAATTATTTTTGGAAATATTGAAAACCTTATTTTGTCTTCACAAGGTGTTGTTCAAGGTGTGAATCCTAAGATTTTAGGTGGATTAAGTATTTTTGTAGTTATTATTTGGTTAATCATTGGAACTGTGGCTACAGAGGCTGCAATACAGTATGCAAATATCATTACATTTATTGGCGGTCTTGCAATATTTATTTTAGGTGTTCAGGCTGTTGTGGAAGCAGTGAAAAATATTAGATCTAATAAAGGAAGTGAATAAAATGGTTAATTTAAAAGATTATGCTCCTTTCACAGGTTTACTTATTTTTGGAAACATTGAAAACCTTATTTTGTCTTCACAGGGTGCTGTTGCACATGTTAATCCGTTTATTTTAGGCGGATTAAGTATAGTCGCAGTTATCATCTGGTTGTTGATTGGAACCTATGGAACAAAAATAGCCATTAAATATGCTGATTACATTGAAATAATCGGTGGAGTAGCTATTATTATTTTAGGTTTACAGTCAATGCTTGAAGCATTTGGATTTCATATTTAGTTCTCATCAATGAATTTTTGAATTAGCCAATCAGATATGCTGATATCAGAGCTATATCTGATTATTTCATCTTTTTTAAACCATTTTGCTTTAAGTATCTCATCGCCATCCACTTTTATGTCTCCGGAGTCATATTCGGCTTCAAAGCCAAGCATTAATGAATTGGGAAATGGCCATGATTGGCTTTTCATGTATCTCAAGTTTTTAATTTTTATTCCTACTTCTTCAGACACTTCTCTATGGACTGCTTCTTCTATTGACTCTCCGGGTTCTACGAAACCTGCAATTAATGCATATCTTATATTGTCATGGTAACTGTGTTTTGCCATAAGCAATTCATCCCCATTTCTAATTGCCACAATAATTGCAGGAGCGATTCTTGGATAGTGCACTTGGCCACACTCTGGGCATTTTAACATCATGTCCTTTTCATCTAATATGGTTTTAGTGCCACATCTTCCGCAGAATTGATGTGACATATACCAGTCATTAACCAGAACGGCCTTTGAGCCCATTAAGTATAGATCTTTGCTGAATTCATAGACTTCACGCAAATCATAACCCTTATCAAAATTAGAATTCACAACAAAACAGTCCTTATTTTTATATTTACCGATGTATAATGAGAAATTTATATCAAAATCATCTATATTATTTGCCAATTCATTGTCTTTAAGGTATAATTCTCTATTTTGATTAAAAATAAAATAATAAGCATCATCACTGGTGTATGAATCACTAAAATCAATTTCATAATTTTCGTAAATGGACTTTTCTATCATAATATATATTATGTTTAAATTTATATTTAATAAATTACAAATTGTATTATGGTGATATAATGGTATCCGAAAATATGGAAAAAGCTTTAAACGGACAATTAAATGCTGAAGTTTACTCTGGATATTTATACTTATCCATGGCAGCTTATTTTGAAGATGAAGACTTAGCAGGTTTTGCTAACTGGATGAGAGTACAAGCAGAAGAAGAATTAGAACACGGAATGAAATTCTATGATTACATTATT
>JAILDN010000105.1 GCA_024689425.1 Methanobrevibacter sp. | reverse complement strand
TAATAGTTATGATTTAATAACATATAAATATTTCTATTTTACCACCAAATATCTACCATAAATCTTATAAAATAACTATATACGATGTGAAATTACTTATTTAATGTTTATATCGATACCTCATGATTGAATTTAGAGAATAATTAATGTGTAATTAAATACATATCGAATGATAAATATAAAAAAATAAGCTACTGACGGGACTCGAACCCGCAACCTTCGCCTTACGAGGGCGACACACTACCAATTGTGTTACAGTAGCAAAAATAATAATTTAATTTAAAAATATATAAATATTTTTAAAATTAAACGATTTTTGATTCAACATCATTTCCTTCAATATTCATAATTACAAACCCCAAATCACTCTACAAGATAATAATTGTCCCTGGAGTTTAATCCAACGTTATTGCGGATAATTTTATCAACAAATCATCCAGATACTCTGTAAAGTAGTTTAGGATTGTAACTTTAACTTTTAATACATAAATAATTAAAATTCTAATTTTTCAGAATTAAAAAGATCAATTCCTAACTCACAAGCAACTAATTCAGCAATATTTTGCCCAAATTTAATGAAATGATCTGTTTGCATATGTTTTTGCAAGATTTCAATAGAATCCCATTGTTAAACGAACATTAATGAATCTTCAGAGGTATTTTCATATAAATTATAATCAACATTGCCTTCTTCTGCTTTAGAGCTTTCAATCAAATCTTTTGAGAATTCTATGATTTTAGCTTTTGCTTCATCATCTTTTGGTACAACTTTGGCCAAAACAATTATCATATTTTAACCTAAATAAAAATTATCTTCTTGCGTTTCCTACTTTACGTGCGATAACTAATTCACCAACAGAAATTAAACCTGCAAAGAACTTTTCAAGCCCACCTGTTGCCCAAATAGCTTCACCAAATGTGGCATTCATAATATTAGCTTCATATTCCTCTGGAGAGATGTTTACACCAGTAGTTTTTTTAGATACCAATGCTGAAGCTGACATTAATTCCTCCCATGTGACGCCTTTTAATTGATTTTGCATAGCTTTATATAATTTTGATACTTTAATGTCGTAAAGTTCAGACAATAATTCAACGATATCACAAGCACGAATCATTCCAATTACCTGATTATCATCATTAAGTACAGGAACAGTGACGAATTTATTATTAGCTGTTAAAACAACCGCAAGCCTTGCAGGAGCGTCTTCATGAATAGTAGTAATTTCTTCATAAGAACTCATTATTTCACTAATTTTCTCATTTCCTTCCCTTAAACCTCTTGTAATATCAAATGAAGTTATCCATCCTACAAGTTGTTTGTTTTCATTAACAACCGGACAGGTAAAACGCCTGATTTCCTCCATTACTTTTGATACTTCAACGACAGTATCGTCGCAGTTTAAATATGCGAACTCTTTATCCATTAACTCTTTAGCCTTCAAAACAATTCCTCCTTATTCTATATCTACACGATGTAATGCTCCTACCGGACAATGATTCGTACACTCGACACACCTAATACATTTATCATCATCCCAAATTACTTCCCCATCTACTAATTGTATAGCTCCAACAGGACAATTTTCTTCACATAAAAAACAATTAACACATGATTCATGGTTAATATCAAGATTACGGCTGTGAAGTATTGGCCCTATTGTTCTATCTAATGTAATCGCATTATCATTATTTGAAATTTCAACACATGCCCCACACCCGATACATAATTTCTTATTAATGTATGGATACAACGCATCTTCCTCTAAATCAATACTTGGAGCGAATCCTTTTTTCTCAAAGAATTCTTTAAATTCCAAAGTAAATGCATTAGTAGGACATAAATCAGCACAATCTTGCCAATTATTATCAACAGAATAGTCAATTACAATATCATCCATCCTAACTACTCTATGAGGACATCTAACATTATTTAGACTATATTCCATGAAATCTGCATCTTCTTCACCATTATAAACAACTACATTTTTAATTAATTTAATAGCTGAAACTGGACAAGTTTGAACACAAATTTCACATTTTACACATTTATCAGTGATTTTAGCTAATCTGAAAATATTAGCCGGTTCAATAGCACCAACTGGACATGCATCAACACAGGTATTGCATCTTACACATTTTGGTGCAACAGCAATAATTTCCTCTTCTGCTTTGAATTCATTTAACTCGAATTGGAAATCATCACCATCATCATCTAATTCAACAGATTTTAAAAGAACTTCTCTTTCCAAATTCTTCATCTGCTTTATAAACGACACATTCATATTATTACCAACTATGTACTTATTTAATAAACTTTACTTTTAATTCATCTAATTTAGGGAATTTATCCATCCCGAATCCTTCAATAGCTTTACTAGCTACCCAATTTCCGATTTCACAGGATTTTTCTAAATCATAATCATTTAGAAAAGCATATAAGAATCCACTATTGAAACTATCACCCGCACCTGTAGTATCAACAACTTCACATTCAAATGCTTTGACTTCACATTCTTCATCATTATTGCAAGCAAAAACGCCTTCAGAACCTTTTTTAACAACAACAGTGCCAATTCCAAGATCCAAAAGATTTTTTACCAGCTGTCTTAAACTTGATTTTTCATCATTGAATAATAATCTTAATTCTGATTCATTTATTAGCAGAATATCACATCTATCTAAAATTGGTTTAATTTCATCAAATCCTTTTTTAACATACAACATGCCCGGATCAAAACTTAAAATACATTCTTTAGATAATTTTTCAAGTAATTCTATTTGAGTTTTAAATGAATCACCTACAAAGGAGGTATAATGCATTATCTTACATCGCATAATGTTTAAAGGGTTAATTTCATCAATGACAATGTCATCATTGACTCCCGGGTCAACGTAAAGACATCTATCGCCATTACTGTCAACAAATCCTATGCACTTACCGGTACTACCTTTATCAGCATAAATTAAATTATTGGAAAAAACTTCATTGACTGCCAAGTTATATTCAATCAAGTCCCCATCATCATCTTCAGCAATTTTACCAATGATTGATGTTGATACTCCTAATTTAGATAAACCTATGATTGTATTTGCTGCAGAACCTCCTGGAGTATCTGTGCTGCTTTTAATGAAACTTTCTTCATCTGCTCCAGCAATATTTTCTACAGAGTATAGTTTATCAACATTAAGGGCTCCAAATCCTATAACCTCTGCATTTAAGTCATAATCAAATATTTCCATATTAAAACCTTATTTTAGTATATCTAATAAATTATAAATCCTATCTCCAAGTTTACCATCAAAGTTACCTGCAGATATTCCAATAACACCATCAACATCAATAGCTGCATCAATTCCTGCTTTTATGGCCTTATTCATTGATTCGACATCAGTAGCATTAATTACAATTTCAGGGATATAACCAACATTTTCTCCAACTTTTGATTCATCTCCTAATTTATCTTTAAGAGATGGACAGTAATAATGGTTTGTAGTTGGCCCAATTTCCGGATAATTAGTTTCAGGTTTTGAAGCAGCCGAACAAACATCAAACGGTGTTGTTGCTCCTTCAACTTCCATTATTGCATCAATTATCGCATCCCCTGCAGTCAATACGGCCTCAGGAGTTTCACATAAATACCAGAAATTTCCTCCCATTATTCCATCGTTAATTTTGAATTTTTCTTCAATTTGAAAATCAGGTACTGCAATTGGAACATTAATCATTTTGCGACCATATTTTTCAACAATCCATTCCCAGCCATCTCCACAATGACCAACAATATCCATCATTTCAATATAATCATCACTTTCACTATCGGCCCAATCAAATATTCGTGTGAATGGTTTAACCAACACATCCTGTCTTAAACGATAAGATAATTCAAAAGCGAATTTTTCTTTATCATCACCGCCTAACCAGTATTGAACAATAGCTCCAAAACGTCCATCAGGGGTTTCGCTCTTATCTAAAAATCCTTCAACTCCTCCTTCTACCCTACCAATTACCGCACTTGGAGTTGAAGTGGAGTCATAAGCTGCTCTTTCAACTATTTTTTCAGTTGGTCCAGTTATTAAAGCCCTCACATATTTTCCTTCAAAAGCTTCAAAAAATGTATCTTCAACTTTACTATAATCCATTTTATCCAAGACCTCCTATATCTTCACCACGAATATTATTTCGCATGTTTACACTTTCTTTTAATATTTTATCAAAGTTATCTTCATTAATTATATCAATAATAGGACATTCATCCTTAAATACATTAAAGAACTTATCTTTTATCTCCTGACTTATATTATATTCATCAAATACTTTTGGAATATCCTGAGAATCATTATAATCATTTATAAACTGTAAAACTTTAGATTTATCATTTTCAGCAAAAACATTTGCGATAACTGCCGTTGCAATAGCACTTGGAGATACAATAGCTATTTCAGCGACCTTTAAAGGATATTCATTACCATTAAACGAAATGGATATTCCATCATTCTCACGAGCAAACTCTAAAGGCTCTACATCAGTAATGCTATCTCCAATATACAATATTTGATTAATATCGATTTTATCCGTTTCAATAATGTCATCAATAGCCAATTTTTTACCCAAACCACCAACAACATCTATTTCTTTAATAATATCATAAATACCCATTTTTGGAATTTCAACAAAGAAAATATCATCAAACAAATCATAATCTTTAGGATTATTCAGGATTTGATTTTTGAATTCTTTAATTTTTGATAATTCTTCATCATTTAGTATAAGAGAATCTACATCAACCTCTGTATAATATGTGTTTTCAAATGGGAAATTCATATAATTGGATAGTGCTTCAATATATTGACCATAACTGGTACTAACTATGTAAGTATTCATAGTTTTCTGCAAGTATTCCAATAGGAATTTTGAATCCCTAATGACATAAATATTATTTTTTGAAAACTCAATCATATCGCTGTTTTTAATATTATCTACAACGAAAAATGGTAAAATTAATTTTAAAGTATTTCCTGCTTTATAACCTTCTTTTTTAACCTCATCAACAAGATAATCATCATACAGACTAAGAATTTTAAATAATTCATCACCATTTTCTATAAAATGTGCGCATAATTCAAATGCATTATCATTGAGTGTCAATGGTCCTTCACAGTCCGTAATAAATGATTTTTCAAACATCAGCTCACCTAAAGTTAACAATCCTTATTGAATCAACAGGACAAATCGCCTCACAAGTTCTACAGTAAATACAGTTTTCTTCAATGAATTCAACCTTATCATCGTTTAATACTAAAGCATCAGTCGGACAATTCCTTACACAAATTTCACAAGCCTGACATTTGGTAGAGGATATTGATAAGTCCCCCTCCCTTTGTTTGTAAAGATAAGACCTTGCATAATATAAATCCGTGTCTTTACTATAGTAATAATCATCATAAGCTCCAATCGCATCAAATTGACATTGCTCAACACATTTACCACAGTAAACACAGTCTTCATTAATTGCAATAGGATTTGGACCACTAAGTTCTATTGCATCAACCGGACAAACGTTTAAACATTCTCCACAAGAAATACATTTCTTATCATACACTTCAATATTTCTGCCCATTAAATAAGATCCAAAGAGCTTATCGAATTTATTTATCTGAATACTAGAATCAAGTACAATGCCCAATTCTTTTTCCATGTCTTCATTAACTTTACATTCAATGAAATTTTCAAAATTCGCATCATCAAATTCCAAGGCGGTTGATGTTGCAACTCTTTTAAGGGCCTGGTTTAAACTAATTAAATCCAAAGACAATCTTTTAATATCATTGTCTACAATTCCAGATACAATATCGAATGATTTAATCTCACTATACATTTTATAAGCTTTTTTACGTGACGCATACCTAATTGCTGTTGATGGACAAGAATGCATACATTCTTCACATCTTGCACAGTATCCCGGATTAATATAAGGCAATTTATTAGTTCTTCCAACATTTATTGCACCAGTTGAAGGACATACTCTTGTACAAGTCATACACCCGATACATTTGTCTTGATCAACAACTATTGCCTTACCTCCCTTAACAGTCTTAGGAAGCAATTGACCATATTTAATTGCATCAGTCGGACATACCCTAAAACAATATCCGCAGCGAATACATGTGTCTTTATCTATTTCACTATGTGGCGGATTATCACCATCATTCATGATATGAATAGAACCATTTTTACATGCTTGTACACATGCACCACAAGCTTTACATAATTTAATGTTGATATTTGGAACTTCTTCCTTGATTGGAGGGTCCATTTGAACATCTAAAGTGATAGCATCATATGGGCATGCATTACGGCATAAAACACAACCAAAGCAAGTATTTTTTATTTTAATAAGGCCATCAACTTCATCCATATAAATTGCATCAATAGGACATGAATTAAGACATGGTTTATCAGCACAATCTTCACATTTTGTTTGATTAATCAAATAATCAACATCTACATGCCTTAATGGTCTTGGAGTTTTAGTATAACTATCAATCATAATGCTCACTCCATTAAAATCTCCTCATTTAGATTAGATGCTTTCACAGTAGTGTGGATAATTCTATCATCTTCAAGTGAAAATTTAGCAATGAAGTACTTAATTACTGAGAATGGGCAAGTTTGGTAACATATACTGCATCTTAAACATCTATCCTTTTCTCTTACAATAGTATCTTTATCTTCGTCAAATGAAATGCATCCTGTAGGACACTCACCAACACACAATTGGCATTTCTTACAATTATCTGAATCCCAATCGATGATTCTAATTTTAAGCCTGTTAACGGCATTTGAAATTATCTCAAAACTAACTTCCTCATCAGGAATGATTTTAAGGGCTTCATCGAAAAAGTCATCAAGCGGTATATCATATTGAAGTAGACTATCCTTTTCAAGAGACCTTAAGTCTTCTTCTTTAGAATTAATATAATCTTCCAAATAATTTACTGTTAAAAGAATTAATTCTTTTTGGTCATAGAGATTTTCAACAAATACTCCTTTCATTGCCCCATTAACCGGACAAACTTCAATACAATCCCCACAAGCGATACAGTTAAGTTGGTCAACATGCAATTTATCATTCACCAGCGATATTGCACCAACAGGACATTTTTTCATACATTTTTTACATTTAATACATAGATAATCATCAACAATATATTGTCTTTTAGAAGGAATAATATTGAATTCCGGCATTATTAAATGGTTTTCCCCACATTCTAATGTTTTAGGGTCAGTCGGACATACTTCAGCACAAAAACCACAACGAATACATGCTCCAGGATAAATTACAGGATAGGTTAAACCTTCACCAGTTTCATCATCTTTTTCACGAATAATCTTAATGGCATTCGGTGAAGGACATGAAACAGTACATGCTCCACAACCAATACAGTACTCTTTATTAACTTGAGGGAAATTTCTAAACCTTTCTGGCTTCTCAGCTAATTCAGGTAAAGATTTAGCATTTGTAAATGCATCAGCCCATGCTTTTCTAGCAAAATCATAAATATACCAAATTAAAGATGACATTTACATTACCTCACCATATTTTTTTAAAGTAGTTTTTCCATGCTCATCCGTAATAGCTACCCTTTCAGCGCAAGCAATACATGGATCGCTTGAAGCATAAGTAGAAACTGCATCAGCAACAGAAGGAACACCTGGAATCATATATTTAGCACAAGAATCAATATTTGGAATACTAGGAGTTCTAATGGTAATATGCTTAATTAAGTTTCCATTAGTTTCAATCATATAAGTTACTTCGCCACGAGGGGCTTCATTTCTCCATTGTGCATAACCTGATTTAAGTTCTACAGGAATACGAATATTTCCTTTAGGAATATTTTCAATGGCTTGCCTAATCAGACTAATAGATTCAGGAATTTCATCAAACCTATTTAATGTTCTTGCATAATTGTCTCCTTCTTTTCTCCAAATAGGTTTAAAATCAAAGTAATCTTGATAAGTATGGTGATCTTCACGATAATCATGTTTTATTCCAGAACCCCTACCAATTGGGCCAACAGCCCTTCCTTTAATAGCTTCTTTTTTAGTCATTACCCCTACATCTTTACAACGAAGAGCCAATGCAGGACCTTCAGCAAAAATTTCCCTTGTTCGCTCAAATCCTTCTTCAATTTTTTTAAGATTTTCAAGAATAGGCTTGAAATGGCGTTCATCAGCATCCATTCTAACACCACCAACAACATTCCAACCCATATTAACCCTATTTCCAGTTAACAATTCAATTGAATCCATTGCATATTCTCTTAATTCCAATACCTGCATGAATAAGGTTTCATGGTCTAATGATTTGAAAAATGTTGAGTTTGCAAGGAAATGACTTTGAATTCTGTCTAATTCATTAGTAATAACTCTTAAAAACTGAGCTCTTGGAGGTGCAATAACGCCACAGATTTTTTCAATTGTTTCAGCAAAAGTTTGAGTGTGTTCATAAGAACAGATTCCACAAACTCTTTCAGATAAATAAATACCCCTCTGCCAAGTCTGACCTTCAATAATTTTTTCAATACCTCTGTGTACATAACCATACTCAACCTCTGCTTTAACAACTTTTTCCCCTTCAGTTTGAAGTTTAAGTCTGATAGGTTCTTTTAAAGCAGGATGAATTGGACCAATAGGCAATATCATTTTTCTTCCCTCCCACGATCAGCAATAGCTTGAGGACCAACAGCAAGAATAGCTTCTAAAATCTCACTAGGTCTTGGTGGACATCCCGGAACTGCAGCATCAACAGGAATGAAATTTGAAGCAGGAGCATAAACATGACCTCCTTCCTGGTTAAAAACATCCCCTGATTGTGGGCAGTTACCTATAGCTACTACAATTTTTGGTTCAGGAGCTTTGTCATAAATTCTTTTTAAATTTGTAGTCCATTGCTCCGTAACAGCACCAGTTAACAATAAGACATCAGCCTCACGAGGATTATTGTGAACATAAATACCATATTGCTCTAAATCATATCTAGGAGATAATAACGCAACACACTCAACGTCACATCCATTACATCCGCCACAATTTACAATGCAGACATGTATTGAGCTTTTTCTCACAATATCCTTAATTGAATCTAACATTTTCTCCCTCTATCTAGAATTTTTTAATATTGTAAACAATTCTTTCTGTCCTTCTTTTAATACATCAGAATAATCTTTACCATTAATAATTTCATTTGCTAACTTTTCAGTCAGTTCCCTTGCATCATCTTTAGATATTAACTCCATACTATCAGCGAACCAACAAAGTCTTAAATCAGCATATAATTTCTTTAATAAACATGAATATTGTGCGGTTTCAAATCTACCATGCATACTTTCCAATTCAGACATGTCCAATAAGTCAAAGAAAAGAGTCTCCAACTCATCAGTTGTACAATCGAAATCTTTAGATAATGGAACTATAAGATCTCTCTGCCATGCATAGCTTCCCACTATTCTTTTTTTCATCAATTCTAATCTTGCCTCATCATCCATTGAAATCACACCGATACCATAAAGTGTAAGACTAAATATACAATTATGGCTATCACAATACCAATAGCCGTTTCTTTTCTACCGTAACCAGGTCTTCCACCCATGACGAAACCAGCTAAAAGGAATCCAATTCCTCCTAAAAGCATATTACTTGAATTAAATGCTAAAACCCAACCAACTACAGAAATTATGCAGTACAAAATATTTAAACTGGAATCAGCAACAAAAGGTTCACCATGTAACTTATAACTATATACTAATCCCGCTATTGAACCAATAACAAATGTAAGTAAATAAATTAAATAATTTAACATAATAATCTCCTAAATTGGTTTATAAAGTAATATAAATGAACATATAATTACTGCAAATGTTATGAAAAACATTATTTTTTCTATATTTTCAATCTTATGTGCAAAGTTACCTTTATTAGTCAATAACACTAAAATAGCCAAAATTAATCCTAAAATTGGAATTGGAGCTAAAAGTGTAGAATGGAGTACCGTCGCAAGTAAACCAACAACAATTATACCAATTGCAACTAATGAAGTTAAATATACAATGACTTTTTGTGAACTCATATTATCTCCACCCTTAAATTAATATCATTATTACTGTTCCAACGAAACATGCTGCTCCCAAGGTTATTTGACTCATTACAGAATGATTCGGATTTAATAATGGAGTTACCGCATTTATAAATCCTGTAATGAAAGTTATAACTATCATTCCAACCACATATCCAACTACACCTAAAGGTCCGAAGAATATTGTTAAGAAAACCCACAACATGACATACCATGAAATGGATTCTGAAAACATTATAAAACCCCTTAAGAATCCGAAGTGTTCAGTTTCAAACCCTGAAACTAATGTTTTATCTTTAGTTATTGCAAACGGAGAGTATGGAGATTTTGCCAGCAATAACAAGAAGAACATTATAGCTGCAAGAGGTATTGAAAATGCCAATGGACCATTGCTAGCCTGATAACTGATAATATTTCCTATATTCATTGAACCTGTTTTTAAATAAACAAGCACAACTGCTGCAAATAATGGTAGTTCAGTAGCTGCTGATAAAACAGCCCTTACACAACTTGCTTTTCCATAAGGGGAACCAGAACTGGATCCGGAGTTATGCTCAACAATTTTATAAACTGCATAAACACCGAATAAGATTAATAATGAACCTTTAGTAACGGGACCTACAATCACACCAACAACCCAAACGACAGCCAGGATAAATACAATACCAATATAAAACGGCATTGAAGCTGTTTTTGGAAATGCTGTTTCTTTAAAGAAGAATTTTAAAGAATGCAATAAATGCTGTATAATCGGAGGACCTGGCCTTTTCTGAACACGTGCCATTATTTTCCTATGCAATCCTAAAAGCAGACTTCCCGCCAGGAATGCAATTATCACATTTATTAAAATATCTGCCATTAAATTCATAATACCACTAATATCCAGTAAACGGTTCTTTCACCCTTTCTTCTACATCCTCAGGCCTAGGTTTAGCCATTGTAAGGAAACCCAAAGATAAAACCCAAAGAGGAATACCAATTATAGCTACCAAATAAACTACCCAATCTTGGAAGTTTACAACTAAACAAGCAAGAAGCGCTATTGTAGATATAATTAATAATATAATACATGTAATCTTTTGATTAACCATACTCTCACTACCATAATACCAATAATAAAATTTCAACCGCCCTTACAATAATAAACAAAGAACTTAAGTGAATAATAACAATAAACGGAGAACCAGGTGTCCTAAACATTTCTGCTTTACTTGCGAAAAATGGTGCAACACCACTTTCACCCAAAATACCTAGAAGCATTAAAACAGCTCCAAACACAACCATTGGAGTTGCTGACATTTGGGACAATACTTGAAGGCTTAAAGTACCTGTTGATGCTAGAATAATAGCTGCTCCACCGAATAAAGGTAAACTACACATCATTGCAATTAATCCATACTGATATGCTGAGTTTAAAACACTAGTTTGTTTTACAGCAGAAACAATACCAATATTCAAAATACCAACTAATGCCATAAATAATGTAAAGTTAAATAAATCTCCAGTAATCATAGCCCCAGCAGAAGCAATACCACAGATAACTGCCAAAAATCTCCTTTGTTTAAATTCGCTTTTACCAACTTCAACATTGGTATTCGTAAGTTTCATAAATGTAGCTTCAACTTGCGTTTCTGTTTTACTAATTGCAATTAACAATGTAAATACAAGCATTACTATAAACAGGAACAAATTAAGTGGAGTAATATATAAAACAATATCTCCAAGAGGTATTGTGCCTAATAAATTTCCTCCAAGTGTAACAAAATCCATAATACCACTACTCCTTATCCATGTCCTCTCTCATAAGTAGTCCAATTAATCCAACTTTTGAAGCTACTTTTAATAATAAACCACAAGCTGCCAAGAATAAACTAAGTAACCACAGACTAGGAGCTACAAAGAATAATGCGAATCCAATAATCCATAAACACCATGCAATACCAGAAACACCAGCAATACCATCCACTACTAAAACCGGCATTCCTCTTGCTTTTTTAGATAATGCATATAATACTATTCCTCCACCAGCTACAGCACCACCAGTAAATCCGGTTAAAAATATTCCATAAGCAATCAATACTAATGCTATGAAATTCGGAGCCGTAGTCATTATTTCCATATCCAAAGCAAATGGAACTGGGAAAAGTGAAGAAGATTTTGATAAATTTTTTCTAGGATTTGCTTCAATTTTATGCATTTCTCTTGAAATTAAAATCTCAGAAATTGCTAAAGTCTCAGCCAGTTCAACTACTAAACCAGGCAAGATTAAAGCTTCTGCCAAATCTGTACCTACAGCAGAAACGATAATGATCATAGCAAGTCCTATTAAGTCAGTCAATATGAGAATATGAATATCTCTACGATTTAATGCAATAGCCATTGATCCTATAAATCCAACAATTAACGCCGCATAAATTGCAGGCAAATACATTGAAATAAACTCAGCAGGAACATGAGAAGGTATTAACACCATCAGTTATCCCTCCTTAACTGTTTTGCTCTAGCTTTTTCATCATTTAATTTTACTTCACGTGCAACTTTAGCTGAATCATCAATAGCTTTTCTTAAATCTTTTTCAACATCTTTTCTATTCATTGTATAATTAATAGCCAACCATGAAGCTATTATAAATGCCATCATCAATATAGAAGACTCCAATATTGTATCGAAACCTCTAGTATAATACAATACCTCATCAATAAGTCCACCAGGAGATGAATAAATTGACGTTCCGAAGTATGGAGATACGGAAGATATCCATTGTGCCAGAGGAGACATGTAACCCGTAATCATTCCTAATTCCTTAGCATTTTCAGGGAATTGTGGATTAATGATTCCTGGAGCTTTTAATACTTCGCCACCCCTATCGTAAGGTGCTATTGCAAGACCATCATCAACCTGAGTTTGAGGAGCAGGTCTTGTATAAATTTGGTCGGGATTTAAAGCCATCGGGACTACAAAACCGACAATCAATATAACACCAAGACAAAATGCAAACAAACGAGGCACAGTTTTTGGGTCAGCCAATTGATTCCAAATTCGACTAATCTTCATACATCTGCCCCCATTTCTTCTAAACGAATAATAGCTCTAAATAAAATTAAAGTAATAACAACAGTTGTTGCAACTAAAGTCAATAAGGCTAAAACATGATTATAAGATAATAATATTAAACAAACACCAATAGATGCTACTTCAGTATTAAATGTTCTGACAATAGGGTCTTTAACACCTGGGCCCCATGCTGTAGCCAAACTACCTACAATAGCAAGAACAATACCAAAATAGAAGAATAATTGAACATCAATCATGTATCTCACCACTTTCCACTTTTTTAGCTCTAATCTCTTTAACTTTAACAATAGCTAAAATGAATACTAAAGTTGATAAAGGACCAGATAATGCAACAAATAAAGCCACATCCAAATATTTAAATAACACTACAGTAAGCAAAAAACCTGCATCAAGGATAGAAAACATTATGACCTTATCCATAGGTTTTTTAAGTAAAATAATACCTAAAGCACCAATAACCATTAATGCAATTGCAATTATAGACACAATAAACTCCATTTCTATCCCTCAGTCTAAAATAATCTCCTCATCCAATCTTTTTAAGGCATATGCAATTGCATTTGCACTAATTGTAGAGCAAATAAAGAATGCTGCCGCAACAATAAGAGCAAAAGGAGTGTTAATAACTAATGCAATAAGTGCAGATACTCCAAAGCCAATGACATTTAAATATAATAATCTTTCTGCCCTATTTTTAGTTATTAAAGCTCTTAAAGCAACAAATATTAAAATTATACCAATTATTTCCACATACATATTTATCACTCTTTAGCATGTCTATTAAATTTATCAGCTATCTTACCAAGAATGATAGATGCTCTAACTTGATCGATACCTTGGATAGTTAAAATAGCAATAACCATACCTACAATAAACATTTCAGGAGTCAATCCAATAAATGAAAAGATAAAAATAAGTATTGTAGCAGTTAAAGCTCCAGTAGTTCCTGCATAACCCGGATCAGCACATAATCTGTTTCCAATAAAGACTAAAAATGCTGCCAATATACCTCCAGGAATACCTAAAAGTAAATATCCAATAGATGCCATTAATGTACCAGCAGATGCATCTGGAGAACATAATATGTTTCCTTGGAAGAATCCACCAGCAATATCTCCATTTCTCTTTTTAATTGATTCACCAATAATTCGAGCTCCTTTTACACCAGGCTGCTCAGGAAGTCCAAAATAAGTATCAACAATGACAAAATTTAGCCAACAGATAACTGTTGCAAAAATTATCCCTATTATCTCATTCATCCCCATCATCCCCCTCTATTGGAGATGGAAATATATAATTAAATAAATATTTCACAAACAATCCAGAACAAACACCAATAATTACTGCGAGTACGAGTCCATTATACATAAAAGTGTAATTTAAAACCAAAAATAATGAAAAAATACCAATTGCAATAATTGGAGTTGGATAAACTGCACTTACATCAAAAGAATACCTCATAGGTTTTCCAGGCAATAATGGAACTCTTAAAATTAATGCAATTAATATAGATACAATAATAGCTACCAAATATGCTAAAATTATATCAAAATAACTTATTGTAATATTAGCAAGACCAAAAACATTAGCTTGGGCAGCTGAGTTTATGGTAATATGAACTAACTCAAACATATTAAGACTCCCTCTTTTATATTCATACTATAATATATTTAATAATTATAATCAAAAAAATATATAAATGTTATTACTTAAAAATAATAAATAAAAGCTTAAATATAATCGATTTAATTAAAATAAAATTTATGTGATTTAATGAAGGATAAAAAGATATTAGTGACTGGTGGACTCGGTTTTATAGGTTCTCACATCGTAGATGAACTAATTGAAGAAAATAAAGTTATTATAATTGATAATAAATCTACTGGCAAAGTTGAAAATTTAAAATATCCTTACCATGAAAATCTATTAATAATTGAAAAAGATTTGAATGATGTGGATTTAGAAGAATTATTAAATGGAATTGATTATATTTTTCACTTAGCAGCAATGGCCAATGTGCCATTAAGCATCGATGATCCAATCAAATGTAATGAAGTAAATGTTGATGCAACAGTTAAGCTATTAATAGCTGCAAAAAACAATAATGTTAAAAAAATAGTATTTTCATCATCATGTGCCGTATATGGCAATAATACCAATATGCCATTAAAAGAAACTGAATTAGTATGCCCAACATCTCCTTATGGTGCTTCAAAGGCCATTTGTGAAATATATTTAAAAACGTTTTATGAATCTTACGGCCTAAATTATAATGCTTTGAGGTACTTTAATGTATTTGGACCAAAACAAGATAAAAATTCACAATATGCTGCAGTAATTCCAAATTTTATAAGTGAACTGCTGGAAGGTGGCCAACCTGAAATTTATGGGGATGGTGAACAAACTAGAGACTTTGTTTTTGTAAAGGATATTGTTAAAGCAAATATTGCTGCAGCGGAATCTGACTATAATGGAATAGTTAATGTAGCTTCAGGTGAAAAAATAACAATAAATGAACTTTATGAAATTATTACAAATACTTTAGGATATGATGTTGAAGCCAAATATCTGCCAGAGCGTAAAGGCGACATTAAACACTCTTTAGCTGATGTTAGTAACATGAAGCAAATTAATTATGAAATTGATTTTAAAGACTTTGAAAGTCAATTAAAAGAAACAATCAACTGGTTTAAAACCAAATAGATAGCTTAATAGGATTAGTGGAATCCACAACCACTGCAAGTTTCACATTTTTCTTCTTCTAAAGGATTATATTGTTTATCCTCTTGCAAAGTTACAGATAAAAAGTAATAATCCAATTTATCTTTACTTTTTATAACTGGAGAAACACCTTTAAATTCACATCTCATATCTCCAGTTCCCCCGATATCAACAAGAATCGGTTCTCCCAATTTAAATCTTTTAAAATATGATTCAACTTCATCTTTTAAATCTTCAGGAACTCTAAAATTAAAAGATAATATATTATTTTCTTTCATTTTCAAACCAACATATTGCTGGTCGATTTCATAGTTTAATCCCAATTGTTTTTTAAATGTAATATCATTACCAATTTCTGAAGTTGTCATTTTTTTATTCCTCACCATTTATCTAATTACTTAAATTTAACCTTTCATCATATTTAATTATTTTTGAATCTAAATGATATTTTTTGTACATTGGAATTTTATTAAAAAAACAAAATTTATAATGAATTATCACGATTTTTAATAAGGTTTAAATAAAATCATTATTATAATTAATATATGTTATAATATTTATTAATTATATCAAGGTGTTTATTTTGAATGAATATAACAAAGATATTGGAAATAGGATTAAAGAATTAAGAGAACTTTCAGATATTTCAGTGCAAGATATCGCAGAAGAATTAAACGTTGATGCAAAAACATACGCCCAATACGAAACTGGTGAAGTTGATATACCTGCAGGTTTCATTTATGAAATTGCAAATAAATTCCAAGTAGATTTAAGTTTACTCTTAACTGGAGAAGAAAGTAGAATGAGTATCTTTGATGTTACTCGTGCAAACAAAGGTATTTCAGTGGAAAGAAGAAAAGAATACAATCACGAAAATTTATGCTCAAAATTCATTCACAAAAAAGCAGAAACATTTTTAGTAACAGTAGACCCTGAAAAAAATCCAATTCCATCTTTGAACTCACACCCTGGCCAAGAATTCAACTACGTTCTTGAAGGAACACTCAAAATTTACATTCACAATAATGAAATTATATTAAATGAAGGAGATTCAATATTTTTCGATTCGACGCATAGACATGCAATGGTAGCAATGAATGATAAACCTGCTAAATTTTTAGCAGTATTAATGTAGAAGGTAATTAATATGACATCTGTAATAGGAGATTTTGTTGAAAGAGTTGATTTTAACTCTTATGAAGATTTTTTTAAAAATTTTAAATTAAAATATGAAGAGGATTTTAATTTCGGATTTGATGTAGTGGACAAATATGCTGAAATTGACCCGGATAAAATCGCTTTAATTTGGACTAATGATCATGATGAAAATCACACTTTCACTTTTAAAGATATGAAAGAGTATTCTAATAAAACCGCAAATCTATTTAAAAGTTTAGGTATTAAAAAAGGCGATAAGGTAATGCTTACTTTAAAGAATAGATATGAATGGTGGTTCTGTATGGTAGCATTGCATAAAATCGGAGCAATAGCTATACCTGGAACACACATGTTAAAACTTCACGATATTGATTTTAGATTAAAAGAAGCTGACGTTAAATGTGTTGTATCTGTTGAAGAAGATAGTTTACTTCCAGATTATGAAGAAGCTGAAAAAGAATTAGAGATTGATTTGAAAAAGCTTGTCATTAAAACTGATAGAGATGGATGGATTAACTTTAACAAATCCCTTGAAGAACAAAGCCCTGTATTTGAAAGGCCGACTGGTGAAGATAAAACATACGCTGAAGAAATATTCCTTATTTATTTCACCTCAGGAACCAGTGGACTTCCTAAAATGGTTTCACACAAACATACTTATGCATTAGGACATATTCCAACTGCAAAATACTGGCATAATGTCGTTGAAGATGGAATTCATCATACCGCAGCAGATACCGGTTGGGGAAAAGCAGTATGGGGAAACCTTTACGGACAATGGATTAGTGGAACTGGAGTATTTATTTATGATTATGACAGATTTAATGGAATTAAATTACTTGAAAAAGTAATAGAAAATAAAGTTAATACATTCTGCGCTCCTCCAACAATTTACAGATTCTTAATTAAAGAAAACATTGCAGGATATGATTTTTCAAATATTTCCTATGTTACAACAGCAGGTGAACCACTTCCTCCAGAAGTTTCAAGAAAATTCAAAGAAATTTCAGGTCTTACTATAAAAGAAGGATTTGGTCAGACTGAAACAACATTATCTATTGGAACATTCATATGGTTAGATGCAAAATTAGGTTCTATTGGAAAACCTTCTCCGTTATTCGATTTACATTTATTAGATGAAAATCATGATCCTGTTGAAATTGGGGGAGAAGGAGAACTTTGTTTTAAGATGAATGATGGCCCAAATCCAGGATTATTTAAAGACTATGTAAATGACGATGAAAAATACAAACAACAAATCCATGACGGATACTACCACTGCGGAGATACCGCCTGGGTAGATGAAGATGGATATGTTCACTTTGTTGGAAGAAACGATGATATTATTAAATCTTCAGGATATCGTATTGGACCATACGAAGTAGAAAGTGCAGTTTTATCACACAAAGCAGTTACAAACTGTGCAATTACTGCTTATCCAGATGAAATAAGAGGTCAAATTGTAAAAGCAACGATTATATTACAACCAGGCTATGAGCCATCAGATGAACTTACAAAAGATATACAAAATCACGTTAAACGTGTTACAGCTCCTTATAAATACCCTAGAATGATTGAATATGTGGATGAAATTCCAGAAACAATCAGTGGTAAAACAAGAAGAGTAGAAATTAGAGAAAAAGATCAACAAAAAAATAATTAGATGATATAATGATAGAAGAGATATCTTACCCAGTAATTAACAAAGAAATTTGCAAAGGATGTATGAGATGTATTGTAGGATGTCCGCAAAATGCAATTTTACTTTCAGATGAAATGAACGATGCAGGATATCAATTTGCCCATTATAGTGGAAATGGATGTACAGGATGCAAAGATTGTTATTTTACATGTCCAGAACCATTAGCACTTGAAGTACATCAATATAAAAAAATTGTTAATGATGAATTGAGTAAAATGATTAAAGCTAAAGTGGCTAGTAAAGGAGGAAATTAAATGAGTAATCAAATGGTTAAAGGAAATACGGCTGTTGTCATCGGCGCAATGTATGCTGGCTGTGACTGTTTCTTTGGATACCCAATTACTCCAGCTAGTGAAATTTTACATGAAGCATCAAAATACTTCCCAATGGTTGGCAGAAACTTTCTTCAAGCTGAAAGTGAAGAAGCTTCCATTAATATGGTTTACGGAGCTTCAGGAACTGGTCACAGAGTTATGACTTCATCATCAGGCCCTGGAATCAGTTTAATGCAAGAAGGATTTACTTTCCTTGCAGGTGCCGAATTACCTGCGGTTATTGTAGATATCATGAGAGCAGGACCCGGACTTGGAAATATTGGACCAGAACAAGGAGATTATAATCAAGTTGTTAAAGGAGGAGGTCATGGAAACTATAAAAACATAGTCCTAGCACCAAATAGCGTTCAAGAAATGTGTGATTTAACAATGAAAGCATTTGAACTTGCAGATAAATGGAGAAACCCTGTTGTAGTTTTAGCTGATGGTACTTTAGGACAAATGGCTGAACCATTAGTATTTCCCGAAAAAGCTATTGAACCAAAAAATGAAAAGGATTGGGCAGTGAAAGGAAATAAAGAAACTATGGATAACCTTATTACTTCAATTTTTAACGATTTTAATGATTTAGAAGATTTCAACTACAAACTTCAAGAAAAATATGCCAAAATCGAAGCTGAAGAAGTTATTTTTGAAGAATACGAAGTTGAAGATGCAGATATTGTTTTAATTTCATATGGAATTAGTTCAAGAATTGCGAGGTCTGCCGTTGATAAAAGTCGTGAAAAAGGCTTAAAAGTTGGACTTTTAAGACCAATCACATTATCCCCTTTCCCAACTGAGAGAATTAAAGAATTATCAGATAAAGGCGTTAGCTTTATTTCAGTGGAAATGAGTAATGGCCAACTATTAGCAGATGTTCAATTTGCAGCATTAAGAAAAGAAGATACATATCTCGTTAATAGGATGGGAGGTAATCTAATTGAACTGAAACATGTTCTCGCTAAGATTTATGAAATAGCTGGCTTTGAAGATGAGAATATAGATACTTCCAAGAGAAGTGAAGAAAAAGCTAGTCCAAATATTATTGATTAAGGATGTGGAAAAATGAGTGAAGAAAATAACAAAGATTATGAATTACAAATACGTAGAAATCCACAATCCCTTTTAGAAGAATATCCTAGGAAAGGAACCAATATTAAATCAACACACTACTGTGCAGGTTGTGGACACGGAATTTTACATAAATTAATAGCTGAATGTATGGATGAACTAGGCATACAAGAGAGATGTGTTATGATTTCTCCTGTAGGATGCTCAGTATATGCATATTTCTACTTTAACTGTGGAAACTTTCAAACAGCTCATGGAAGAGCACCTGCAGTAGCTACAGGTATTTCAAGAGCTCAGGATAATGCAATTGTAATGAGTTATCAGGGAGATGGAGACTTAGCTTCAATAGGATTAAATGAAACCCTACAGGCTGCAAACCGTGGAGAAAAAATTGCAGTATTCTTTGTAAACAACACAGTCTATGGAATGACTGGTGGACAAATGGCTCCAACAACATTAATTGGAGAAAAAACAGTGACTTGTCAAACTGGAAGAGATCCTGATTTCACAGGACACCCTACACACATGTGTGAATTAATTAATACTTTAAAAGCACCAGTTTTCATTGAAAGAGTGTCTCTTGCTAATCCTTTAAAAATTAGGCTTGCTAAATACGCTATTAAACAAGCATTAACTGCTCAAAAAGAAGGAAAAGGATATTCATTTGTTGAAGTATTATCACCTTGTCCAACAAACTTAAAACAGGATGTTGTTAGTGCTCAAAAGTTCGTTGAGGAACAGATGGAAAAAGAATTCCCTGTTAAAAATTTCAGAAATAATATAAATAAAAAAGAACCTGTCATCAGACCTGAAAGTGACTTTTCAACCGAATCTTTAGATAAGATATTTAATGTCAATAGAAGTGAAGGTTCAGGATATGTAGATGAAGATATTGAACCGATAAGCATTAAGGTTTCCGGATTTGGTGGTCAAGGTGTTTTAAGTGCCGGTTTAACAATAGCACAGGCAGCCTGTGCTGAAGGAAAACATGTGTCCTGGTATCCTAGTTACGGACCAGAACAAAGAGGAGGAAAATCCAACTGTTCTGTGGTAATATCCAATGAAACAATAGGAACACCAGTAGTTGATGATATTGACATTCTCATTGCTTTAAACAAACCATCTTTGGAACAATTCTCACAGGATGTGAAAGAAGGTGGAGTAATACTTTATGATGCAAAAATAGGAGACTTTGAAACTGATAGAAATGTTAAAGTTATTGCAATGCCTTGTGTTGATATTGCAGAAGAACATGGAAATGCAAGAACTGCAAATACAGCACTTTTAGGCGCATTAACTGAATTGGGTGATGTTTTAAAACGTGAATCCTATGAAAATGCTATTCGTGAAATGTTTGCATCAAAACCTAAAGTTATTGATGTGAATATTGAAGTTTTAGAAGCCGGAGCCGAATGGTTAAAAAACAATTCATAGCGTGATTTAATGACTTACAAAGAACTTTCAAAAAATTATCTTAAAAATTACAATTTAAGTATTGGAGATACCATCAAAATAAATAAAGAAGATATCTCTTATACTGGTATTTTACTTGATAGGCCTGAAGATGCAGATGATGGATATTTGGTTTTAAAATTATCTAGCGGATATAATATTGGTGTAGCTATTGATGATGCTACTGCAGAATTAATAGAAAAAGGAGATAAGCCAAAAATTGGTTATGATGAAACTGAAATTCCTAACGATCCTTCCAAACAGAACATTTCAATTGTTTCAACTGGTGGTACAGTATCATCTGTTATTGATTATAGAACTGGAGCAGTGCATCCTAAATTTACAGCATCTGATCTAGTAAAAGCTAACCCAGAATTACTGGATTATGCCAACTACAATGTAAAAGCATTATATAATATTTTAAGTGAAAATATGAAGCCAGAATACTGGGTAAAAGCAGCAGAAGAAATAGCCAATGACATTTCTGAAGGTGCAGACGGTATTGTAATAGCTCATGGTACCGATACAATGCATTATACATCAGCCGCATTAAGCTTTATGTTAAAAACACCGGTCCCGATTATTATCACGGGTGCACAAAGAAGTTCTGACAGACCTTCAAGTGATGCTAACATTAATTTAATTGATTCAGTTATCGCTGCCAAGTCAGACATCGCAGAAGTCTGTGTTTGTATGCACGGAAGTCTTAATGATGAATATACTTACCTACACAAAGGAACAAAGGTAAGAAAAATGCATACAAGTCGTAGAGACACATTCAGAAGCATTAATACTCAGCCAATAGCTAAAATCGAAAATAAAAAAGTTAACATTAATCCGGAATATGCATACACTAAAAGAGGAGCTAATGAATTGGAACTTAATACAGACATTGAAGAAAAAGTCGGATTCATTAAAAGCTTCCCAGGTATTTCAGAAGAATTTATTGAATATCATATTGATAAAGGTTATAAAGGCCTTGTTATTGAAGGAACCGGTCTTGGACATGTTCCAAATAACTTAATTGACTCATTTAAAAGAGCAAAAGAGGAAAATATTCCTGTAATTATGACATCACAATGTCTCTACGGAAGAGTAAATATGAATGTTTATTCAACCGGACGTGAAATTCTCGATGCAGGAGTTATTTCAGGACTTGACATGACCCCTGAAACAACATATGTTAAATTATGCTGGGCATTAGGTCAAAGTGAAGATTATAATGAAGTTAAAGAAATTATGCAAAAGAATATTGCAGGTGAATTTGGTGTTAAATCATCAATTAAGGATTTCTTGAATTAAGGAGTTGTTAAGATGGATTACGAAAAATTAGGATTAAAAATGGGACTTGAAATTCACCAACAGCTCAACAGCCAGCACAAGCTATTCTGCCCATGTAAAACAGAGCTTGTGGATGATGAATTTACAGAACTCGTTCAAAGGAAATTAAGACCGACCCAATCAGAACTTGGGGAAATCGACAGGGCAGCTCTCCAGGAATCACTCAGAGGACTTAACTTCAAATATGAAAACTTTGAAAAACACACATGTCTTGTTGAAAACGACGATGAACCACCTCACAGCCTCAATGAGGAAGCACTTGATATCTGTATCGTTATCGCATGCCTTATGAACATGCACATTGTGGATGAATTCCATACCATGCGTAAACAGGTAATTGACGGAAGTAACACAGGAGGGTTCCAGAGAACCGGTATGGTTGCAACCGACGGATACCTTGACACCCCTTACGGAAGAGTAGTCATTGAAAGTCTCGGTCTTGAGGAGGACGCAGCAAGAAGAGTTGAAACCAAAGACGGATTTACCGAGTTCAGACTGGACCGTCTGGGAATACCATTAGCTGAAATTACCACAGACCCTTCAATGCACCACCCTGACCAGGTTAGGGAAGTCGCATACATGCTC
>JAILDN010000102.1 GCA_024689425.1 Methanobrevibacter sp. | reverse complement strand
TCATATCATATATTGATTATCGCGACAAAATAGATTCATCATCTGTAGGTTTTATCAGTGAAAACACTAAGATTTACATTTTGGATTCTGAATTGAGACGTGTGCCTTATGGTGCTGTCGGTGAATTGTATATTGCAGGCCATCAGGTCTCTGAAGGTTATTTAAACCGTGAAGATGAAACAAGAAATGCATTTATTGACAATCCTTTTGATTCAGATGAGGATTATGGCATCATGTATAGGTCAGGGGATATGGCAAGACTTTTACCTGACGGTTCATTAGGTTTCATAGGTCGTCGTGACGGTCAGGTTAAAATCAGAGGTAACCGTGTTGAACTGTCAGAGATTGAAGATATTCTGCGTGAACTTGACTATGTTGAAGATGTAACAGTTCAAACGGTTAAAGACGCTGGAAACAGAGAACTGGTGGCTTATGTTGTCGTGAAAGGGAATTTTGATGATATTGAGCTTAAAGATTTAATTTCATCTTATGTCGGAGAGCGCAAACCTGAATTTATGGTTCCTTCATTTGTTGTAAGTTTGGATAAGATTCCTTTAACAATTAACGGTAAAGTGGATAAGAGGGCATTGCCTGAAATCAAATTTGATAGTTTGCGTGCTGAGTATGTTGCACCTGTTAGTGAAACTGAAAGGAAAATTGTGGATGCGTTTGAGCAGGTGTTTAATCAAAAAGAGGTTAGTTTATATGATGACTTTGTCCGTTTGGGTGGAGATTCTATTAAGGCTATTCGTGTTATTTCATTGCTTCAAAAAGATTCCGTTACTTGCACCGCGAGAGATATATTAAATTATAAAACTCCTTATTTAATTGCTCAAAACATTGAGGAAGATGTCCAAATGGCATATGATGCAACAGAAGGAACAGTTGATATGCTTCCTATACAGAAATTCTTCTTCAATGAAGTTAACAGAAATAATCTGACACAGGAATTTATTTTGGAATCATTTGTTGATTTGGATAAGGACATATTACAAAAATCATGGGATAAACTAACTGATGTTCATGATATGCTAAGGGCAAGGTATGAAACTGCATGTGATGAACCTGTTCAGGAAATACTGCCGTTAAATACTCGTGTCTGTGAAATTAATGAGTTTGATATTGATGATTTGGATGAAATTGCAAAAATCAGGCAGGATGCTATCAATTCTATTGACATATCCAGTAATCTAATGGATGTTAGCATAATTCGCCATGAGGATAAATCATATCTTTTAATAGTTATTCACCATTTAATCGTTGACGGTGTAAGCTGGAGCATTATACTGGATGATTTAACTTATATCTACAATCAAATGATTTCGTCCGGCGAAATTAATCTTTCAAGGCCATATCCTTATAAACTTTGGGTTAAAGATGTGGAAGATTTATTGAAGGACATTTCAGATGAAGAAAAAGAACATTGGATAAATATTAATGCTTTACTGGATGATTCTTCCATTAAGGGCAAGGCAAAGCCTTATAGTTTCAATATTGAGAATATTGATTATGATGCTGACAATCTGCTGATGCTTTCCGAAGAGGAATTTTTAGCTTTGGCAATCGCTCGTGCCTACAAAAATACTTATGATAAGGATATCATTTTCAATCGTGAGTCCTACGGCCGTGATGAAAGTTTGGCTGATGTTAATAGGACTGTTGGTTGGTTTACAAGCCAATATCCAATACTTGTCGGTGTTGAAGGAGGATATGACTCAATTTCACTGGCATCGGATGCATATAGACTTAAAAAGTCATTTAATGAAATTAGGAATTTGGGTTTAAACTACTCCTCATTAATTTATGACTCTCATGAATTGGAGTTCAGACATAGTCCTGTTTCATTTAACTTTTTAAGCACTGAATTTTCATTTAAAAATGAGCTGTTCAAGTCATTTGACGCAGAACTGCCTTTGGATAGGGAAATTTGTGAAGTTTATGATGAAGATCAGTGGGGTATTGATTTCAATGTTTCCCGTGCGGGTAATGATTATATAGTAGGCGGAAACTGTGCCGAAGGCACTTATATTGATGATAAATTATCAGAATTCATTAAAAATATAAAATCTGAGTTGGAATTCATAGTCAGTTACGGCTTAGACGATATTATTGCCTGTCCGCTGACTGAATCACAGTTAGGAATTTATCTGGATGAAATGGTTAACGATAAGGGCACTGCATATTCCGGTTTTGGTGTTGTTGAATGTGGCATGGATAAAACTGTTGATGAGATTAAAACTGCTATTTTGTCCTTAATTGATAAACATCCCGTCTTAAGAGGCCGTATTTATGATGAGGGAGATACTGCACTATTGGTATGTGATGCAACTCCTGAAATTGTAACAGTTGAAAACACAAATATTAGATATTCCGAATTGGTTAAAAGCTTTGATTTGGAAAAATCACTTTCACGTTTCTTTATTATTGATGGTGATAAAAAAGAAATAGTTTATGATATTCACCATGTTATTCATGACGCGACAAGCAGTACAATTATTAATCGTGAGTTGGTTGACGCTTTAGACGGAAATCTTGACACTGGTATTGATTTGGGCTTTGTTTATGCTAGCCGTGATTCATTTGAATCTCAATTTAAACTTGAATATGAATCAGCTCATGAATTCTTCAGAAATAATTTTGCTGAAATTGATGAAGTTAAACCACTATTGGAAGATGTTGACGGTTCTTCGGGTGTTGTTTCACTTCCTATTCGTGGTGTCCGAAGCCGTGTTGAAGAATTTGCAGGTGCAAATGGTATTACAGTAGGTACATTTTTAAATGCAGTATTCGCATACACCTACTCCCGTTTTGCAGGCAGTGAAAAGGTTTACTTCAATTTCACAGAACATGGCCGTCACGATGGATACTCTCAGGATGCTCTTGGATTGTATATTCGTACAGTTCCAGTTCTTGTCAACTGTAAAAATGATTCCATTACAAATTATTTAAATAATTATTCTGATCTGGTTTTAAATTCAATGGTCAACAGCATCTATCCATTCAGATTGCTTGCAAGTGAATTTGATTTAGCTAACGATGTTCTTTTTGAATACAACTCTGATTTAAATGATGTGACTCATATTGATGATGATTTGATTATTGAAGATAAGGGCGGCAATCTTGTATCTGACTTTTCAGCTATTGTAAATAATCTAAGTGACGGATTTGTCATTCAGATTGAACATTCTGAGAAATACTCTCAAAAAACTGCTGTTCGTTTTGTTGAGGCATTCTCTGAAATTTTAACTCAAATGTTGGATGCGGAAAACTTAGCGGATATTGATTATGTTTCAGAATCTGATTTGGATATTTTAGACAGTTATAATCAAACAGATTATCCTTTGGATTATGAGGATATTTTGGATGCTTTCAATGAAAATCTGGCTAAAAATCCGGATAACAGACTGGTGTCTTTCAATGATAAGTCCTATTCCTATAGTGAAGGGGCATATATTGCCCGTGAAATGGCTGACCGTTTGAAATATATGAATGTTGATGCAGGGGATTCTGTTGCTTTCTTCCTTACTCGTTCTGAATGGTATCTGTTCAGTATTTTGGGAATTCTCTCTAACGGCAGTGTTTTTGTTCCATTGGATATCAATCTTCCAGATGGTCGTTTAAGATTTATGGTGGAGGACAGTTCGTCCAAGGTTGTTATTGTCGATGACAATACTTTTGAAAGGGCTAAAGTATTATTTGATGAGGTTACTTTATTTAATGTTTCAGAAATTGACATTAATGGCAGATTATCTGAATTGCCTGTTGATTATGGTAATTTGGCGTGTATTTTGTATACCAGTGGTACTACAGGCGTTCCTAAAGGTGTTAAAAATACCCGGAAATCCATTTTGAATGTCTGTGCATTTTATGCTGATAAATATGATTTGGATAACGACGATGTTTACGGGCTGTTTTCAGCTATCGGTTTTGATGTGACTATATTTGTCATTAATGCTGTTCTTTATGCAGGTGCCTGTCTGTCTGTTGTCGGTGAGGATATCAGGCTTAATATGAATAAAATGAATGAATATTTCATTAGTCAGAATGTATCTCACGCTTTCATTACCACTCAGGTGGCAAAACTCTTTATGAGCAGTGTGGACTGCAGTTATCTTGATTTATTGCTTGTCATCGGTGAAAAGTTGGGTGAAGTGGAAAGTTCTGATGATTATTTAATAGTAGATGCATATGGGCCAACAGAGGCTTTTGCTTTTGTCACAGCTATTGAAAATAGTGAGAAGATTGATTATTCATCTGTAGGTTTAATTGATTATAATATGAAATCCTATGTTCTTGATGATGAATTACGCAGGGTTCCGATTGGTGCTGTGGGAGAGTTATACCTTTCAGGAAATCAACTTGCAGACGGTTACTTGAATCGTGATGAGGAAACACGCAAGGCATTTTTAACCAACCCATTCGAGGATAATGATGATTATAACATAATGTATAAAACTGGAGACAATGTCAGGGTTCTTCCGGACGGCACTATCGGATTTATTGGTCGTTTAGATACTCAGGTAAAAATCAGGGGAAACCGTGTTGAACTCTCAGAAATTGAAGCTGTAATCCGTGAAATTGACTATATTGATGACTGTACAGTACAAACAATCAAAAATGGCACCAATAATGAAGTTGTAGCATATGTTGTAGTTGCAGATGAATTTGATGACGATTCTCTTAAAAAATCAATTTCTGATTATGTGGGTGAACGCAAACCTGAATACATGATTCCTTCATATGTTGTTAAACTGGATTCAATTCCTTTAAATGTTAATGGTAAAGTGGATAAACGGGCATTGCCTGAAGTCGATATTGAAGGTCTGCATGCCAAATATGTCGCTCCAACAAATAGAACAGAAAAACTGGTTGTAGAGGCATTTGAAGAGGTTTTCAATCAGGATAATATTGGTATATATGATGACTTCATCCGCCTCGGAGGGGATTCATTAACCGCAATTAAACTATTGGCTTATCTCGGAGATTACAATGTTACAGCAGGTGATGTTTTAAGTTTACGTACTCCATTTGCAATTGCAAGCAATATTAAAGGCTTTAATTTAAATATGGATGTTTATGATATTGATGATGGATGTCCTTTAAGTGAGTCTCAATTGAATGTTTATTTGGATATTGTTGCTAATAATAAGGTCAATTCTTATCGTATTCCTCTAGCTATGAAATTATCCGGCAAGTTTGGTGTTAATGAGATTTCAGATGCCTTGAATAAGATTTTAGATGTTCATCCTATTTTAAATATGTGTATTGATGGCCGCCGTGATGTTCCTCGTTTGGTAAAAAGCTTGAAACCTTCCGTCGTTGTTGCAAAAGATGCCACTGAAAAGTTCATAAGGGAATTTTTATCAAAGCCTTTTGATTTGCATCATAACTTGTCCCGATTCATGATTGTTGAAAACAGTGATCTTTCATGTTCTTTATTTGCTGTTTTCCATCATATTGTTTTCGATGCCTTATCTGATAGGGTATTTAAAAAAGATTTAATGACAATCCTTAACAGAGGAACTGTTGATTTGGATGATTCCTTCTTGAAAGTTGCAGCATTTAATGAGCAGATAAAAGGTACTGACGAGTATATTGAGGCAAATGATTTCTATGATAGAATGTTGGCTGATTCAGAGGAAGCAGGCGTTTTATTAGATAGTATCTCCTCTGAAGGTCCAGGGTTCTGTCAAATTAATCTGGACTTGGATGACTCCTTTAAAGAATTTTTGAATAATTTTGGTGTTAGTGAGAATGTTGTTTTCACTAGTGTATTTGCATATACCTTATCCCGGTTTGTTGGGGATGATAAGGTCTTATTCAACATTGTTGAGAATGGACGTGACAGGTTTAATAATCATAAATCAATTGGTATGTTTGTTAATACCTTGCCATTGTTTGTTGATTGTAAGAATCAGGCTGTTTCTTTATTTATGGATTATATGTCAGATACAATTTATAGTGTAATGAAGTACAATTATTATCCATTCAGGCTATTGGCTAAGAAGTATAATGTTGATTCAAACATCATATTCCAATTTATTCCAGATTGGGTGGATAGTGAATATGAAGAAATTAATGACATTGACCTTGAAATTCAGGACCTCGTTGGAGGCATGCAAGATTTCATAATTGATTTTAATGTTGACCTTATTCAACAGGGCAGTGATTATTATCTTAACATTACTTATTCAGATAGCTATTCTAAAGATATGGTTGCGCATTTCATTGAGTTGTATAAACTTATTTTATCCCAATTGACTGATGCTGACCGTTTATCTGATATAAAATTAATTTCTGAAGAGGATACCAAACTTTTAGACAGTTTTAATCAAACGGAATATCCTTTAGAATATTATGATATCTTGGATGCTTTTAATTATAACTTGTCCAAATATCCAGATAATCCTCTTGTATCCTATAAGGATTCAGTTTATACTTATGCCGAAGGGGCGTTCATTGCTGATAAACTTGCCAGTGCATTAAAGGAAAATGGTGTTGGCGAGAATGATTGTGTCGCATTTCTGGTTGAACGCTCTGAATTATATCTCTTCAGCATTTTAAGTGTCTTGTCTCTTGGTGCAATTTTTGTGCCTTTAGATGATATGAGTCCTGATGGACGTAATGAATTCATATTAAATGATACACAATCAAAGGTTGTCATTGTTAGTGATGCTACTTGTGAACGTGTGAGGAAATTGGGTCCTGATTTAAAAATCTTAAATTTATCAGGCATTGTTAAAGAGGGTATTGGAACATTGGATAAATTACCAGTGAATTATAATGGTCTGGGTTGTGTTTTATACACTAGCGGTACTACTGGGGTTCCTAAAGGGGTAAAAATCAATAGGATTTCCTTTGTTAATTTGTCTCAGTATTATATCCGAAATTATAATTTCACTAAGGATGATGTCTTTGGATTATACTCATCTATTGTTT
>JAILDN010000051.1 GCA_024689425.1 Methanobrevibacter sp. | reverse complement strand
AAGGATGCTCCTACAGCTTCCGCTTCACAGGCAACCATGAGGACAATCGGTCAGACGATGAGTTTGGGAATGCTGACACTGATATTTGCATGGGTAATGGGCAGTCTGCCGTTGTCTACGCAATATGCAGCTTTGATTGTTCAAAGTTCACAGACAATATGCATAATATCCATGTGCGCATGTATCCTTGCGATATTTGCTTCTTTAGTCGGTATCCGCTCTAAAGACGAGTTCAATGTCAAAAGGCCAAGCTAGTTAGTTTTCATAACTAGCTATTTTTTTTCTTTTTTTTAAATTACTATTTCATATCTGGTTTTTCTATTGTCCTTTTTTCTTGAATCCATGCTTACCAAATCATATATCAGCGGGTTTTCAATAAGCCTTTTCCATGATTCATAAGTCCTTTTGATGAAATCTTCATTAAGCTCAATGTCATCATGAATCAATGGACATTTGTAAGGATATTGGCTTTCATCGAAAATGAGATGAAATTTATTGTTTTTGGTGATGTGGGGTATCAGCGGAAAGCTTCTGCACTGTATTGGCCTATATTGGCGGTTGCAATGTGGTGGATTTTTGCATTTTAATAGGTAGACGCCGTCTTTCCAGGAAAAGGGATACTTCAGTTTTTTGGCATCAACGTGTTTGATTTCAAAGTTTTCATCTTCTTTGATTACCTTCTCTTCGCCGGGCAAGAGGTAAATTGCCAGATCTTCATTTGAATAGTCTTCCTCGTCATAGATGCAGCATATTTCGTTGCACAGTTTTCCGCAGTCGAAATCAACGGGATTTACTTGATTCAGTTTTTCATAGATTTCTTTGATTGTTTCTGTTTCCATTAAAAGTTGCTTTGTGCCTACAGCTATTTACTTTTTTTCAAGATTCATATCAAAAATTTTTTAATTAATGTAAAGTATATTTAGTTATATGGAAACGAAATATCTATTGATTCTTGTTGTCATCATGATAGTTTGCTTTGGAATATTCTTTTATCAGATGGACCATAATTTGGATACCATAATAGTTTTCAACAGTACTGAAATTCCTGAAAACGGAACTGCAGTAGGTTATCTGATGGATTCCTTCGGCAGGGGAATTCCCAACAAGACGATAACTTTCCACAAGCCCGGTAATAAAATGGGAACTCTTGTAACTGTCACTACTGATGAAAACGGAACGTTCTTTATAAAGAATTTGGAGTATCTTCCTAATGTGGGCAAGGATAATTATTACGGCAATTTCACTTTCGCCGGTGATGATAAGTATAAAGGATCAACATTCAATCAGAAGCTGACGGTCATTCCAAAAGGTTAATTTGGATGTTTAAAAAGGAGGTAAGGAGATTATTCCTTACCGTATTTCTCTTCAAATTCCTCTACTTCAATTTCATTTTTTTATTTTTTATTTTTTTAATTTTTTTTTGAAAATCACTCAAAAAACCGATATCTTTATATACTATGTAGAATATATGTTTAAATATTGACTTAAAAAATGACCATGCCATTTTTGAATTTTGACTGTATACGAATTATCATACAATTTTTCTGGAGGTTGATAATTATGATAGCATTTGTAGAAGTCACTGGGTACGCAGTGTTCTAACGCTATAGATATTTTTTTTCATATGTAACTTGCCTTTCGAACTGTTTTTAGTAAAAGGGGGTTTTTATCGACATTTCTTAACAATTAGATTATTTTAGGTATGTTGTTGAACTTTAACCATCATCAAAATGAGGAAAAAAATATGGAGATTAATGTTAGAAAAACTATTGAGAATACTGTAACTTTAAAAGACGAATTGCCATTTTACATCGATGAACTATCTGCAAACGATGAGATGCCTACTTACATGGGCAATGCAGATGAAAAGTACTCATTCGATGAAATGGATGATGAATTTTTCGACTTTGTAGAAAAAAAGATCAATGAAAATGGAATCTACATCCGTCTGGTCCATGTCATTGAAACCCGCATCAGAGCCAACTGTGTTACTTTGGATGTTGAAGCGGGACTTATAAGAAAAAGCATCACCGTTGAAGAGGAAATCTCTTCAGAAGTAATTGACTACGGCGTTAAAGTCAGGGGCAGCGAAGTTTCACTTGGACGTACTGTCTTTGATGAAAGGCCACACTTCAGTCAAATCGATGAGAACGATTTTTTAGCAGGAATCGTTTCTGAAATTGTGGATGATTTAATCTTTTACGATTAAATCATTAATTTTTTTAAATTAATTAAAAGGAGTGATTTTAATCAGGAATTTTGTTGAATTAAAGTGTATGTTGAACGTTTTTGTCTGTGGAAATTTGTTATTTTTGTAGGAGGGGATAGCTGTGGATAATTGTCCGAACTGTACCAATGAAATCTGTGCCAATGGAGCAATGACTCAAATGTTTGATGCCTTTGACAAGATGTTTGATTCAAATCCGTTGGAAATGCAACGTGTTGATGAAAGCTTTATTAATGGAGGATTTCTCGTAAGTAACGAATATCCAGACAAACTAAGAAAACCAAGGAAAATCCCAACTGTGATTCCAAAAAGGCTACCTGACATTGGGGACTTTGACTTTTTTGATAAGGAGTCATTTCTCTCCATCACCGTGACCTGCAAAAGATCCCCATGGATTTTTCACTACTCACAGTCAATGGTTGACATTGAGGTTCTGGATAACTGAGGTGGCTTTGATGATTTCTCGAAAAGTCAAAGGCAGCCAGGCCTACTGGAAGCGCAAAAATTGGGTTCGTGAACTGTTTTGGAAATATGACGAATGTGCAATCTGCAAAACCAAGGAAGAACTGGAACCTCACCATATAATCAAGACAGACAAATCAAAGGAACTCTATTATGACTTGAATAACAGCATACTGCTTTGCCACAGGTGCCACAGGCTCTATCACAATCAGTTTCCAGAAATCAATCCCCGAACACTGCTTGAATTTTCCCAGAAATATTCCAATAAGTTCAGGAAACTGGTCAGATAGTTTTATGGGATTATCTTAAATCCCAATTTCTTATTTTTTTTTATATGTGTTGAATTAGACATCTTTCATTATTTGAAATTTTAAAAAATATTTTATATTTTGATAAACAAAATTAATTTCACTGGAAGGTGAATTCATGGGCTTATTTTCTAGAAAATCACAATATCAAAAGGATTGTGAAGAAAAAATCGAGGAGTTGTGCGGTGGCTTTTTTTACAATGACAATTATGAAAAAAGGCTTAGGATGCATAACAGAACCACCAAAACCATATCACATGACAGAGTGAAATCCGTTTTGGAGCATGAATGTGAAGACGGCAAATTGGCTCTGGAGGATATCGAATCACGTTTGGATGAACTGTTGGATCTTGACTGCAATACCCTTGATTTGAAAATAAGGATGACAGGCAACCAGGATACAAGCAAATTCAAAACCCAGGAAGACATTGACATATACATGGGTCCTGAATATGCAAGTGATTATCGCTGGAAACTGGAAGAGACAAGTGCCAAAACCCGTGAAAAATTCATAAAGGACGAAGGCCTCTGGGACTTTGACGAAGGAGTTAGCGTCAATCTGATTACTCCAGAATTCGGCTTGAAAATCAACGGCACAGACTATTTTCAAACTGCAGGAATCCTCACTGAAGTCGGCCCCGACAAAAAGCTCTTTTTAACAACGCTGATGCAGGTTGTCGATTCAAAAATCATCTTTAAGAAAGCCGTGGAAGGCGGTGGTGATTTGGAAATTCCTATCGATTCCATTTTGTCTGTTGAAAGGGCAGATGGTGATTTCATTGACATTAATTTGGAAAGATACCAGAAGATTCAGATTAAATTTGCCCTTAAAGGCGGATATTCAAGAAAGGAAAAGAACGAGTATCTGGAAGATGAGTTCTTTAAGTTGATTCGTCGAAGCGAAAGCAGGACAATTGAAGAGGAAAAGATTCCGGGCACTGCTTCTTCAGATGCCTCCAATGCAGATAAGCTTTTAAATCTTGTTGAAATGTTTGAAAACGGATATCTTACAAAAGAAGAGTTTTTTGAGCTGAAATCAAAAATAATCTCTTCAAATGTCTGTCCTGAATGCAAGACCCAGCTGAGTGAAAGCGATACATTCTGTCCTAATTGCGGGCGAAAAATCAATGCAGAATAGTCTCATGTTAAATAATGATAAAAAATTACTTAAGTGATATCGATGGTGGATAAAAAAAAGTTTGTAAACGTTACCAAGATAATATTAAGCCTAATCATTATTGTCGATGTAATCCTGATAACATTTTCACTGGTTTTTGACGTTTCTGTCAATATATATAATAAAATTCTTCTTTTCGACATCATGACCTGTGTAGTATTGCTTTTCGACTTCTTCTATGGGCTCTTTAAAGCCGATGATAGAAAGCAGTATTTCAAGGAAAACTGGATAGAGCTGATTGCATCAATCCCATTTGATATCATATTGTCTCCTTTCATGATTTTAAGATACTTGAGACTTATAAAGATATTCAGGGTGCTGTTTTTAATTAGTGAATACTTTGAACTGATTGGAAGATTCCTTAAAAATACACATCTTGATGAGATTCTGGCAGTTTTTCTTTTAATAGTAATCGGATCCACATTGAGCCTTTATCTGGTTGACCCTGGAATGAACAACCTATTCGATGACTTGTGGTTTGTTGTCGTGAGTTTAACAACTGTCGGTTATGGTGACATCACTCCAAATACTGTCTATGGTAAGATTGTAAGTCTGATTCTATTGATTGTCGGAGTATTTATATTCAGTGCGATTACTGGAGCCATTTCCACCTATTTCATGGATAATCTTTTGGAAGAGGGAAGCTTCCGCATCATTCAACTGACCGAAAAGGTCGATGATTTGACTTCTCAGCTTGAAAAGAACAATCAGAAAATTGATGATTTGACTGATGAGATTGCAGAGTTAAAAGAGATTATTCGTAAAAACAATGATGAGTAAAGTTTTCTTTTTTTTTAAAAATTTTCTCTCACACGTATATTCTTTTGGACCGATTGTGTTTGGATTAGGTAGCTATTGCGTTAGAGTTAAATTACCTTTAATTATATGGTATTTTCAACATTGAAAGTAATGAATACTGCCATGCCTTTTGAATTAAATTGATTGAGATGATGTAGGATATCGTTGGTGGTGAAACGTGTGAAAATGGCAAGGATAAGATAATTTCTCCGGATTTGAATTACGTACTGTTGGAAAATAAAAAAAAGTATATTTCCTACCCTTGAATAAATCCAAAGGCAGGATTAGAAGGCCGGGCCTTATCTAATGTAATTGCAGAATATATTTATCAGTATAAACAACATTGCAACGATGAAATATCCGAAAATTGGTCCTGAAGTGACAGGAATACCAATCAAACAGTATATGATAAATATTGCCAAAGCTGCATATATGAAATATTTGATTATTGTAGTTGTCTTTTCATTCCTGGATGGGATTAATAACAAGATGCTTGGTATTAATAAGAATATGGACATAAAGAATGAATAATTAGCAACATCAATAGGTACTAGGCCGGATCTTGCCATTCCTGATGTAAACCAGATGAAAAGCAATCCGATAACTAAAACGATAATTCCTATAATTATCTTCATTTTATAGTCTAATTTCTCTTTAAAACTCATAGTTTATCACCTTTTCGTTTAATATCTCTATTTCAATGTATAGTAATATATTTATATATATCTTTTGATAGATTCTAATGTAAATCATCAGAAATACTGAACTGTATGATTAACATAATCAGAGGTAAAAAAATGAACAAAAAATCAATAGCAGCTTTGGTTTCAGGTATTGTTTCTTTCGTAGTATCAATATGGGGTTATATTCAGTATCAAAATGGATTGAAATTTCTTGCACAAATTAAAAATAGTGGCGGATATTTCGTTTTTAGCCAAGCCGACGTAGATATTTATCTTTATGTTTTTATCATATTTTTAATATTGGGCATAGGCCTTATTGTTGCTGCCGTTTTATTTGCAAGGAAAGACTAACATAAATTTTTTAAAATCAGCATCTTTTTTATGTTTGAAATAGTTCACAGGATAATTTCAAACATTTATTCTATTTTTCACGGGTCATCTCAAGAGTAATCAGAAGATTTTATCCTCAACTGTTTTGCCCCTGTTCATGGCTCTTGCAGAGGAGAATGCATCATACATTGAATATAGCCATATCAGTAAA
>JAILDN010000068.1 GCA_024689425.1 Methanobrevibacter sp. | reverse complement strand
GCTAACAAGCGTAATAAGTTAGGTGTTCTGCCGTGCCTATGTCTGCGACCCATAAAAAAAACCTCCCAATATATAATCTACTCACAAAAATTAACTCAGCAATAATATATTAAAAAGTTTTAATATATAAATTAAACGAATATTTGAAATTATTTAGGCAAAACAAATTATTTAAAAGGCGTTTAATTAAATTAAATTTTTATATGCCTAAAAAATTATAATCTGACCTGTTTTAAACAATGAACGGGACATGACATGACACATCTCAAACATTGATTGCATCGCATATTGTTTAATGTCCAAGTTTTGTCATGCCTGCTTACCTTTATTGCATTTGAACTACAGATTAATTCGCATTTCCCGCACAGATTGCATTGTTTAATGTTATTTCCTATGCGCCATCGAGATTTGTATTTAGCATTTAAAAGTTCTGAAAAAATTAATTTGCCAATCTCAAGTCCTATTGATGATGGTCCTCTGCGATGCCTCAAAGTTAAAATCTCCTTAATTTTTAACTATATATCATTTTAGGATTCAATCATATAAATATTTTGGCACACCTAAATTTTTGTTCGTTAATCAAAATCCTGTTGAAAACAAAAAAATTCAGGCCCTCAAAAATAGTTAATTTAAGAAAATTTTCCTCAATTTTTCCTAGTCTGGCCTGTAATCATTTGTACAGTCCATTTTCCAAATGCAATATGTGGGGGTATGCTTGTATAATCAATTCAAAATCAGGGCTATTAAAAATGAAGTGATTCCCAACTTTTGAAGTATATATGCTTCTTATTTGTATATTATATTTTGAGAGCAAAAGTAGTAACTATTTTGTATAGTATACGGGCAAATCCCTTTTATGAAGTTTTTTAGATTTATAAATCAATATTGTTATTTCCTCAAATAATTTCAAATCAACAAAGTTTTTGAAAGAGTCTAAAAAATATTTACTATTTTAATACTGAAAATACTTCTCTGCTTTGTATTATTGCAGTTAAGATAATAATGATGAATAGTGTTATTTTAACACTAAAATATTCTGTGCCTAAAGAATAAATAATATTTTTTATATAATAATTAATGGAGATGAAATTTATGGATTATAAGAAAATACTTGGAATTTTATTTATAATTATGGGTATACTTTTTGCAGTATATCCGATGTATAGTGCAGAAGCAGTATCCTGGATTGCAGGAATATGTTTAATAGCATTCGGATTTGCTTGCATTATTGACGGATTTTCTGTATGGAGCATGATGGCTCATGTTTCATTGCTGAATATATTGATTGGAATATGTGCAATTCTATTCGGATTATTATTCATATATGAAATAGATGCATTGTCTTTCCTTGTTGGATTTCACTTCTACCTGATTGCATTTGTATTGATATTTGCAGGTATTTTCGGAATTGTCTTCGGATTAGATACAATATCCAGACTGGCATCAGTACTTATTTTAATCTTAGGAATAGTTGTTGTTTATTTTGCTTTTGCGGCAATTGCATCACCATTATACGTTGCAATTATCGTTGGAATATGTTTGATTATGGAAGGAATACTGTTTTTAACAGCGGGCATTGCTGAATCTAATTAAATTAAGGGATTAATATGGATAAAGAAACAAAAAATCGTTTAGGCGAAATCAGAGATGCAATGAAAAAATATGGCTTTGACAAGATTTTAGGTCAAACCGTAAAAAGCAAAATACGTTCAAAAGAGATTCCTGATGAAGACAATCTCTTATTGGATGAGGAACTTCCTATAAAATTAAGACTTATGCTTCAGGAATTGGGAACTACTTTCATTAAATTAGGTCAGTTGTTAAGTACAAGACCTGACATTGTCGGAGAAAAGGTTGCAAATGAATTGGCTAACTTGCAGGATGACAATCCGGCAATAACATATGAACAGGTCAAGGCGATAGTTGAAAGGGAACTCGGAGGTAATATTGATGACTTATTTGAGGATTTTCATCATGAGCATTTGGCAACCGCATCCATCGGTCAGGTTCATGAAGCAAAATTAATCACTGGTGAACGTGTTGCAGTCAAAATCCAGAAGGAAGGCATCACTGATAAGATTGACCTTGATTTAAAGATAATGAAATATGTTGCCAATCGTGCCGATAAATTTAACGCCGATTTAAGAAAAATAAACCTGCCGGGAATTATGGATGAATTCGACCGTTCCATTCACAAGGAAATCGATTACAACAATGAATTCATGAATATGCAACGCATTGAAATGAATTTTGTGGACAATCCACACATTCACATTCCAGAAACATATCCGAAATACTGTACTTCAAAAGTCCTGACAATGGAATTCATTGATGGTACAAAGTTGAATGATGTTTATGCAAGTACCGGTGATGAATTTGATAAAAAGCTTTTGGCGAAAAATGTCCTTGATTCCTATCTCCAACAGCTATTCATTGATGGGTTTTTCCACGGAGACCCTCATCCAGGAAACATATTGATTCTTGAAGATAATGTTGTATGTTACCTTGATGAAGGTATGATGGGATCCTTTGATGAGGAATTCAAACGAAACCTTTCCGAAGCAATATTGCTATTGGTAGACCAGGACGTTGACGGATTGATAAATCAGTTAATGTACATGGACATATTGGATTATGATGTTGATACCAGAACATTGAAAAGGGAATTGAATGATTTGTTTGGAAGGTATTTCGGTGTTTCACTTAATCGTTTCGATGGAATATTGAATGAACTGCTTGGCCTTATGCAGGATTATGGAGTTATTCTTCCAAACGAACTTGTTACAATGGCAAGAGGATTGACACTGATTGAATCCGTTGCACACAATCTGGATCCTGAAATCGATGTTTTAGCATCAGTAAAGAAAGTTGCTGCAGAAATTGCTAGAGAAAAAATCAACCCTAAAAATTATATTAAAAGCAAGAAAAGCAACCTAATCATGTATGGGCACATGCTTCAATCATTGCCGAAACTTCTAACAAGGATAATCCACAAGATTGAAAACGAAGAACTTAAATTAAAGCTCGAAGTCGACATTAACGATAAGGTTACAATAGTCGCATTGATATGTGCTCTTATAATAGGTTCTTCAGTTGTTTCATTCGGACCAATGGTCTTCGACATGCCGGTGATTTCTCTAATCGGTTATATAATAGCTATAATCCTAAGTGTCATTGGCATTAAGAAATTTGTATAGATATGAGGAAATAATTCTTCCTCAACACTTATTTTTTTTATGTAAAAAAATCGCTTTAATCAACAGAGTCCCTTATTGAGAACGGACTTACTTTTATTTTTTTATAACTTTTCGTTAAAAATTAAATTATTTTTGTTCCGCATCCACTGCAAAAAGCATCATCATAAGAAATTTCAGAACCACAATTTTCACAAATATTTTCTGAAGTTTCAACATCTTCCAAATGTAGTTGCAAGTTCTTTATTATTTGCACGCAAAACATTCATTTCAAACTCTTTTCCAAACTCCCAATTTACTTTTTTATCAGATATCTGTTTAAATCCAGATTAACAACTATTCCAATTTAATAAATATCTCTCAAACTATTATATTCTTAAAAAAATTTAAATATTTAAGATTGGTTAATCAAAAAAACAGAATATATTGGATTGTTTTTTATTAGTTAAAATATTAAAATAAGTAAGTTGGAGGATTTATCCTCCTCCAGGAATTGTATATTTATCATTAACACCGTAAAATATGCCGGTGCCTTTTCTTTTCTTGTTTACATTTAATAATGCATTATTGAATATTATGTTCAATAGTTTATATCCGTCCTTATCTATGAGATCTGTTAGGGGAGTGTTGTTTTTTCTTATATTCAATGCATCTTTTTCAATGTCGAAACATGCTGCATAGATTATTTGTGCTGAATTTTCCTCATCAGACTTTGGAGGATATTTTTCTGTTAAGTCGTTTGATTTCAAATAATTCTGGAAGTTTTTCCATTCCTTTTTAATTTGCTTTCCTTTGCTTGTCAATTTAGATTTTTGCAGGATATCATTATAGTTTTCACCATCATATCCGTTTTCACTTTTAAGGGCGTTTACAAATTCATTAAAATCATCTTCAAACTTATTGGCAACTGAAGTAATGTTGCTTTGTTTTGCCATATCTTTCAAGTTGAATTTCTTATTTTTATTCATGTTTTTGAGCAGTTTAATTGCCTGTGTTTCGGAAGTCTTCAACTCTCCTTTATTTGCTATTCTAAGAGTAATTTTCTTCATGATTTCCATATCTCTAGCAGTTAATTTCTTACCTACTTCATATGAATCTTCCAAATCAATATCGCATTTGATTTGACCTTTTTCGATTAAATCAAGTATTGTAAGTGACAATGCATTTGCACTCATTTTGTTATTTTTTGAAAACAATATGGATATCAGTGGATATGAATCATCACTAGGGGGATTTTTGATAGTTTCATCATCTTGATTTTTATTGCCTAAACCTAACATATTGCTCAACTCCAAATATTTTTTTTATTCATCATCTTTTAAGGATTCTACATAAGCTTCATGAATCTCTTCGGCTAACTCATTGTTTCCTTCAATGATTGGTCCGGTATAATCACAGTCCTTGCAAACGCATTGTGACCAATTTTGAGGGATAATCCAGTCGACATTTCTAGATCCGCATCTTGGACAAATTTTATGCATCTTCATTTTTTGATTCTCCTATATTATTATTTTTTAAGGTTTTCAGATTAAAGCAGCTCCAAATAAGAGGGTACTGATCAATAAGAAGAATAGCTTTTAAAGTAAAAATTATTTATGAATTCCATATTTATCACCTTAAGTTAAATTGAATTTTGTCTTGATTTTTTTTAAATTCGATTTATAATTATATTAATAATATGAAACAGATATTATATAAAGATTTTCGAATGTAAGTACCCACTTACATAGTTAAGTAATAAAAAAAGAATGGATAAAAGTTTATTTTAAAAATTGAGCTTTTATTCAAGAAATCATAAACTTATTGATGTTTCAGCACCATCTTTTACGGATTAATACCTTCAAACATTATATTTATCAAGTCATCTGCATAATAATTTGTTTTAAAGTCAAGATCCTTATTATAAATCTTCCATAATATGACAGAGTGGAATAGGATGCCAAAACACATGATGGCCAAGGATTTTGGATTAACTTTCCTAATTATACCTTTTTCTATTTTCAATTTGAAAAATTCTTCTAATTTATTTAATATCACATCAGTGATTTCAGATATTAAAAGTTGATTCTCAGGATTTTCCCTTACTTCTTCCATGGCTATTCGGATTATGTTGAAATCTTCATCTGAAAGATTTAAAATGCCAAAAAAAGAAATTTTGAGATATTCTTCGATTCCTTCATCTTCTTTAAATTCAAATATTTCCTCTAATTTATCAATTAATAACTGCAGATAATAATTTTTTGTAATCTCAACCAGATTGTTCTTGTTTTGAAAGTTTCTAAAAATTGTTACTTCATTCACGCCCGCTTCGGCAGCAATTTTTTTGGTAGTCGCCTTGGCGAAGCCTTCCCTTTGAAGAATTCCGAATGTGGCCTTGATAATCTTTTCATCAGTGCTGCTAAATTCTTTCATGACTATGAGTATGTAATTAGTAATATATATACTCCATATTGTCAATTCCACAGTTTATTACTCAAAAATAATCAACTAATAAAATAAAAGAAAGAAATTGATATAATCATTTTAATGTTTCTACTTACTCAATAAATTCACTTGTAAAATAACCCTTTCAGAAAATTAAGTCATTTAACTAATGGGGAAATTGTGTTTGATAAAAAAAGCAATTGAGGTGTTATAGTTCAATATAATTCGTTAATATTTATTTCTAGTAACTCAGATACATTGTAGTGGCTGGCTATTCCAATTTTATAATTTTCAATATCAAACAAATTAAATTTTAAGTTTTTGTTGTCATTTTTAAGTTTAATTTCATCTTCAATTATTATTTCAAAGCTGTCCAGTTTTAAGTTCATTCCAAGGCCAGTATATTTCATGTAGCTTTCCTTTAAAACCCAATACTTGAAAAATTCATCAGGTCTGTTTTGTGCATTCATGATATTTTCATATTCTCTGTTGTAGAAGTAATGTTTGGCTATGTTTAAATCAATTGTGGGATCAATATATTCAATATCTACTCCAACTTCCATGTCAGATATTGCACATAAAACCATTTTGCCGGAATGACTTAAATTAAAATGAATATTTTCATGGTTGGATATGTATGCTTTTCCGTATATTCCAATTTTAAAATTAGGTTGGGTAATTTTTTCTTCTTTCAGCAATTTATCTAAAAGCAGATATGCTCCAGCACTAAGTCTTTTGTCTTTATCGAATTTAAATTTGTTCATTTTGTCCCTTCTGCTTTTGGGCAGTAATTTATATGCTTTTGACAAATTTAAATCACTAACGTCGAGATAAGCTACTTTAATCATTTTATCTTTAAATATAATAATGTCATGTCATCATATTGTTCTGCATCTTTAGTGAAGTCATTAATATCATTTAATAGTGGTCGGATTGGATCATTATCAAGTTTAAATTCATTAAAGAAGTTTAAAAGTCTATCTTCCCCATACATTTCATGGTTATTATTGTTGGCATCGGTTATACCGTCGGTGTATGCTACTATTTCATTTGTTAAGGTTATTTCTTCTTCGGTATATTCAAAGTCATTTATAATTCCTAAAACGATACCGCTGTCAATATTCAGGTATTTAAATTCCCCATTTTCTTTGACTAGTGGGGGATTGTGTCCCGCATTTGAAAATGTTAATTTTTTAGTTGTTTTGTTGTATATTCCAAGCCATAATGTCATAAACATTGATTCTGAATTGTTTTCACATAATTTGTTGTTCATGGAGTATAGAACTTTGGAAGGATTTAATTCGCTTTTAAGTAATTGTTCTATTGTGAATTGACTTATCATTGCAAGGATTGCTGCTGGAACACCTTTGCCTGATGCATCTCCGATTACGATGGCCAAATTGTCATCGTTTAATTGATAATAATCAAAAAAGTCTCCCCCAACTTCTTTTGCAGGTTTTGAATAACCATTAACAATATAATTTTCATTTTTAAGGGCTTCGGTTGGTAGGTTTGCAGCCTGAATTCTTGTTGCAATGTCGAGTTCTGCTTTGATGCGCTCTTTTTCACCTTCAATTTCACGAATATTTTCAATATAGTTGTTGTTGAAGTTAATTAAATCCGTATATGAGCGAGCAAGTGTTCCAATTTCAGTTTCTTTATTGATATAATCAGAATAGATGCTTACTAATTTATCAGATTCAATCTTTTCATTTTCATGGATAAAATCTTCAATTTTTGAAAATGAAAGGATTGGTTCAATGACTTTGATTTCAATATATTTCAAAACGCTGATTGATGGGATAATGAAAATTATGAGTAAAATGTCTATTAATACCATAATTGAAGGTACAATCTCATTAAAATCTAATTGGAAAAGTTCTTCAATGGCGATAATTACTGTGGGATCATAGGATATTAAAATGCCCATAATTATGATGAATAGTACTGTTAAGTGGAATATGTTCATTATTTCTTCGGGTATGGATTTGGAATTTATTGGATTCACATCAACATTAATCGGTTTTGAAAGGTAGGCAAATAAAATTAAAGTAGTGATTATAAATTCAGCAATGACGATATTGTTGTCTAAGGTAATCCAATAATCAATTATCACTGTTAATATTAAAGTAGATACCAATAATATTCCTAAAATTTCGTATAATTTTTCATTAACTTCTTTTTTAGATGGTTTTGGAATATAAATAAGATCAGTTTTATTTGAAATCCACATTCCAATTATCCCAAAGATAATTGATGAATTAACAAAGTTCAGGAAGTATCTAAATTCAATAAGATTATTTATTGGGATGGTGTTTGGATATAATATATAAAGCAATTTTCCATGCAATAATGAATACAACGCTCCACAAATAAAGATTATGCCTATAAACAAGATGATATTTGTTGTATTGTTCAATTTTGGTCTTGTACCTTCAGCACGTCTTTTGTATTTATTGTACCATAATTTATATGCAAGGTAAGACACACCAAAACTAACGATAGCTGATATCAGAGAAGATGCTGGGCTGTAACCTACTATTAAATCACATAAATAATTTCCTGCAGCTGATCCGATTGCACCATATGGTCCGAATATTAATCCGGATATTAATAATATCCCAACATGGGGGCTCAATCCTTCTGAAAAACTTCTCCCATGGGTTAGATAAAAAACCCCTAAATTAAATATTAACATTAATATGAATGGTATTGCAATTTGTTTTATCTTATTGTTCATTATTCCACTTTTTTAATAATTTTCAAGTAATTTTTACCATTGTTGTAATTATAATCTAATTCATCTGCTATTTCTTTAGTTAAAAAAATTCCCAACCCTCCAATCTGTGCTTCCTCAATATTATCGGGTAGGGAAGGATTTTCTTTTAAAAGGGGATTGAATTCAATTCCATTATCGATAAATTCGATTGTCAATGTTGGTTTGTTAAATTCAACATTGACGATTATAAAATCTGTTTTTGAGTAATCGACAATATTGACGAATATCTCTTCAACAATTAAATCGACTTTAATGTTTTTTTCTCCAAGTTCATTTAAAATAAACTCATTTAAAGTGTATAATTCACTTTTTTCTGGTTTTAGAGTTATTGAGTTCATTCTATCTTTAATATTTTATCGAAGCCGGACATTCTGAATATTTCACCAACAGTATCATTAACGTTTTTGATAACGAATGGCACGTTTTCAGGTTTTAATTTCTTTTGGGTTGCAATCAAAACTCTAAGCCCTGCACTTGAAATGTATTCCAAATCTGTAAAATCCATAATTAATGAATCAAAATTACCAAGTTCTTCATTAATCTCTTTATCAAGGTCTTGTGAAGTGATGGTGTCAATACGACCCTCAATTGATAATGTTAATTCTTTTTCATTGTAATTTTTAGTAATGTTCATATTAATCACTATATTAATTATATAATTCCTATTATCTTAAATATTTTGTTCAACAAATATATATTTAAAATAAAGTTTAGGGCAAATATGTATTTATTTGATTTATCTTCATCTCAAAAAATGTTGTTGTTTTCTGAAATAAATAATCCTCACAACGATTCATTTTATCTTAAGTTTAGAAAAGATTATGATTTAGGGGATTTTGAAAAAGTAAAATTAGCTATTGAATCTGTTTCTCACAATTATTTAAATTTGCAAATCAAACATGATGATTCGGGTGACTTTAAACAGTATTACGTTGACGTTGATGTAAATGTTGAAACATTTGACGTTCCAGACGGTAATCTTGATGAATTTATTAAAGACTATCTGGATAGACCATTTGACGATATCTTTGATTCTCCATTGTATAAATGGGCAGTTTTAAAAACAGATTCTTCATGTGTTCTTATTGGTGTTGTTCAACACATTTTGCTTGATGGAACATCACTTTACTCAATCGTTCCGCAAGAAATTGAAAAATGCATTGAAGCTTATAAAAACAATGATGAATATGTTCCAATAGATTATTCCTATGAAACATATGTCAATGCGGAATTGGACTATTTGAAATCTGGTGAAGCCAGTGATGATAAGCAATACTGGTTGGAAACATTAAAAGATTATTCTCAGGATTGGTATTCCTTTGATGATTCACAGCTTGGGTATCTTGAAGTTCTTTTAGATAATACTCCTGATTTAGGGTATTCCCCTTTTGTCACTGCGTTGGCAATTAATTTTTTATATCTATCAAAATCTAAAAAAGACAATGAATTGTTTAAAGATTTGGTATTGAATACATCCGTTCACGGAAGATACTTTGGACAAGGCGATGCGCTTGGAATGTTTGTAAATACAATTCCTTTAAGACTTGAGTATGATGAAGAGTTAACTTTCGATGAATTGCTTGCATATTCAAAATCCATTTTAAAAGAAGGGTTGGGTCATGCAAAACTGCAATTCAGTGAATATACAACAGATTTAAGAAATGTAGGAATTGATCCTGACTGCATTTCAATGATTTCAATTGTATCAAATTCCACAGATCAGGATTCAAAGTTCCTAACACTTCAAAAGGATATTAAATTCCCACTTCACTTCAGAATAAACAAGAACTATTCTGATGAAAAAGGATTGCAGTCAATATTCATTGAATATGACAAATCCTGTTTTAGCTCAAAGGAAATAGATGCAATGGCATCAGGCCTTAAACGTTTAGTAAAACAAATTAATAAAGATTCATCTAAAAAATGCAGGGATTATAATGTGGATGTTATAGACTTTTTCAACGCTGAAAATTATTATAACAATTTAATAAATTCATTTGATCATCCAACTGCGATTTCACCAGATGTCAGTGGGGATAAGGTGAACTTTAAGATAATCTCTAAACCTGTTGATATTGATAAATTAAAAAATATAGCTAACAAGTACCGTTTATCAAAGGAAAAATTCTTGCTTGCGACTTTTCTGTATAACTTAACCAAATTTTCATTTTCAAAAGATATTCTAATTGCATACAATCGTGTGGCTGCGGGTTATCATTTTAATACGGATTTGACAGTTCGTGAGTTTTTTGACGATTTTAAACAATGCTTTGAGGAATATAAAAATTATCCTCTTTTAAACAATCGAAAATTAGACTTTGAAAGTGAAATCCTTTTCTTTGAAGATGAATATGACACTAAAGATTATAAATTAGTATTCAACTTTGAAAGTGGAAAGATCAACATCAGTTATGATGAATCATTCTATTCAAAGGAATTAATGGATGAATTCCTAAATGCAATGGATGTTTTATTCGATAAATTCGCATCAGATGATGTATTGCTTAAAAACATTTCCATTTGCAAGACTTTGGAATTGGATGAAGACTTTGAAATCGAACTTGCAAATGAAGGAATCATAAATAAGATATTTGAAAACATTGCTCTTGAAAATCCTGATAAAACAATACTCTATGCTGAAGACGGCGAACTAACTTATGATGAGTTAAATAAAAAAGCAAACAGAATTGCCAATGCTTTAATCAAAAGAGGGGTTAATGTTGAAGATAGAGTAATGTTTATGATGAGAAGAAACAGTGATTTGATTGCTGCCGTTTTGGGTATTGTCAAAGCGGGGGCGGCATTCATTCCAATCGATCCAAATTATCCGAAAAACAGAATCAACCAAATTCTTGAAGATAGTGACTCAAAGTTTGTCATTACCTCATCTGAAATAGAATATGATGGTGAAAATACGATAGATGTTGATGAATTACTATCAGAAGACGATGATTCTAATCCTGAGATTAATTTAACTCCAGATAATCTTTGTTTCTTAATTTACACTTCAGGATCAACTGGAAAACCGAAAGGAGTAATGATTACTCACAGGGGAATTTCAAACTATATAGCTAATGTTGAGGAAAATGTTCCAATTTATGAGTTAAATCATAAGTGTAATAAGTTCATTTCAATTTCAACTGTTTCATTCATTGTATTTTTAAGGGAAATCTTCGGAACAATACTGAATGGTCTGCCGGTGGTATTCGCTAATGATGAACAGGCAATTGATCCTTTGGAATTGGTAGAACTGTTTAAAACAACTGGTGCTGAAGGTTTTGGTTCAACACCAACAAGACTGCTCGAATACTTGCAACTTGAAGAAATTCAGGAAGTTATTGGCAACTGCAAGGTTATTGTTGTAGGTGGTGAAGGATTCCCTCCAGTGTTATTTGATAGATTGTCAAAATACACTTCAGCAGACATTTACAACTCATATGGGCCAACAGAGGTAACAATAGCTTCACATTATAAACTAATTGACTCTCCTAATGTAACTGCAGGATGGAAAATGCTGAATGTTGTGGATAAGGTAATGGATATTGATGGAAATCAGCTACCTCCATATGTATCCGGTGAAATTTATGTCGGAGGTGCGGGAATTGCAAGAGGTTATCTGAATAATCCTGAACAGACAGAGAAGGTATTCATGCAATTAAATGACATTCCATATTATAACACTGGAGATTTAGGTAAGAAAGACTATGATGGAGAGCTGTATGTTTTAGGACGTAATGATACTCAAATCAAACTCAGAGGTTTAAGAATAGAATTGTCCGAAATTGAAGGGGCCATTGCAAACTATGAAAATGTGACTCTCTCAAAAGTTGTAGTTAAGAAAATCAATTCAATAGAACATTTATGTGCTTATTTCACAGCAACAGAATATAATGACTTAGATGATTTAAAACAGCACTTGGCTGATTCATTGCCTGAATATATGATTCCGTCATATTTCACACAACTTGATGAATTTCCAAAAACACCTAATGGAAAAACAGACTTTAAAAACTTGCCTGATCCCGAAATTGACATTGATGAATTCATAAAACCAAGAACAGATATTGAAAAGGAACTATTCAACATGGTTTCTGAAATTTTAGGCATTGATGAGTTTGGTGTAAATACGGACTTGTTCAGCATAGGATTGACTTCATTGTCTGTAATTAAATTGACTTCAGCAATCTACAGCAATTTGAATGCTCAGATGAATGTTACAGAAATATTGAGCCATAAGACAATTGAAAAAATAGCTTCTGAAATGAACATTGTCGATGATGAAACAGAGGATATTCAGGAATTGTATCCATTGACTTCAAATCAGCTTGGAGTTTACTTTGACTGTATTAAAGACCCTGAAAACACAGCATACAATCTTCCAAAGAAAATGGAATTCAGTGAAGGTATCGATGCAGAAAGACTCAAGTCATCAATAATCACAGCTATTGAAAATCACCCATATTTAAAGACAAGAATTGTAATGGAGAACGGTGAAGTTTACCAACAGAGAAGGGATGATTTGAAAGTTGATGATATGATTGAAATGGTTCAGGAAGTTGATTTGGATGAATTTGTACAGCCATTCAAACTGGAAGAAGGGCCACTGTTCAGATTCAAGATAGTTGGAGATTCAATGCTTCTGGCCGATTTCCACCATATTATTGTTGACGGAACTTCACTTAACATATTATTTGATGAAATTGCTAAAATCTATGATGGAAAGGACTATGAACTTGAAGAGCTTGACGGATTTGAATATTCATTGAACGAAATCAAAACAGAACAATCTAGCTTATACAAAGAAGCAGAACTATTCTTCTTTAACAAAATAAAAGAATTTGATGATGCAACTGTGATTGCACAGGACATTAATGGTGATGAATCAAAAGGTAAAGCAGCAATTGAGGATGTTTTCTTAGATAAAGGAGCTATTGATGAATTCTGTTTGAAATCAAACATCAGTCAAAATAATTTATTCCTGGCGGCAACTTCATTTGTTTTAAACAAATTTGTTTATAAAAGAGATACATTTATTGCTACAATTACCAATGGTAGGTTCAATCCAAACCAGCAAAAAACATTGGCAATGATGGTTAAAACCCTTCCTTTAGCATTAAAGTTAAATTCTGATTTGACTATTAAGGAATATTTCGAATATGTTAATGGGGAATGGTTGAATGTATTGACTTACTCTTCATATCCTTTAACTGAAATTTCAAATGAATTTGATATCACTCCGGAGATATTATACGCATATCATGGAAAAATCATTGAAGACATTGAAATCGGTGGAATGAGTGTCGAAAGACAATCACTTGATTATGAAGGATTGAAATTTAAAATAAGTCTTAATGTGGTTGAAGTAGATAACCAATACAGAATTTTCTGTGAATACAACGACCAATTGTACTCAGATACTTTAATTAGTACTTTCCTTGATTGTATCCGCATTGTCTTAAACAAGTTCCAAACATTCGATCAGACTACTTTGATGAAAGATATTTCAATCATTGAAAATGATGATTGGAGTGCTGATGATTTGGAATATGATGAAATTCCAGAAGACAGATTGAATAAGATATTTGAAAATCAAGCGGAATTGCATCCTGATAGGGTTATCCTATATGCTACCGACGGTGAATTCACTTATGATGAATTAAATAAGAAAGCAAACAGAATTGCCCACAGCCTTATTGAAAAAGGTGTCGGTCCTGAAGACAGGGTAATGTTCATATTGAATAGGAACAGTAATGTGATTGCATCCATATTCGGTATTTTAAAATCTGGTGCAGCATTCATTCCTGTGGACTCAGAATATCCTTCTGAAAGAATTGAGCATGTCTTGACTGACAGTGAATCAAAATTCATAATTGTGGATGATGTAATTGAGAAAAAATGCATTGATTTAAGTGAGTACTCTGAAAACCTATTGGATGTTAATGAACTGCTTAAACATGAAGACACTTCAAATCCTAATCCTGATGTACATGCCAACAACATGGCATACCTTATTTACACTTCAGGTTCAACAGGACTTCCTAAAGGAGTTATCCTGGAGCACGGAAACATTGCAAACTTCGTTTATCCGGACCCAAGAAATGTCTGTACATATGAATTAGTACACAATCTTGAAAAAGAAGATTATAAGGTTTTATCAACAACAACAGTTGCTTTTGATGTATTCCAACAGGAACTGATGGGATCTTTGTTAAATGGTGTTCCTATGGTGTTTGCAAATGATGTGGAATACAAGGATCCGATTGAAATGATGGACTTGATTCACAGAAGCGGGGCCAATGTTTACATTGCAACTCCTTCACGCCTGTTACAGTATCTGGAAATTGAAGCAATGCAGGAAACAATGTATGGATTTAAAGTATATATTCATGCGGGAGAACCATTCTCCAAAAGATTATATGAATTGCTCAGCGAAAATTCAAATGGAAAACTATTCAACATGTATGGGCCGACTGAAACTACGGTTTATTGTAACGGTCAGCTACTTGAAAGTCCAGATATCCATATTGGAAAGGAACTATTCAATGTTCATGAGAGAGTTATGGATTTTGATTCAAATCCTCTACCTCCAAATGTCATTGGGGAATTGTATATTGCAGGAAAAGGTGTTTCAAGAGAATATCTGAACCGTCCTGAGAAAAATGCAGAGGCCTATGAAGTAATTAATGGAATCAGATTCTATCGTTCTGGTGACTTCGTTAAAGTTACTGAAGATGGTGACTATTATGTATTTGGAAGAATGGACAATCAGATTAAACTTAGAGGTTTGAGAATTGAAATCGGAGAAATTGAAGTAGATCTTTCAAAATATCCTGGAATCAAATCCGTTGCGGTGGTTGTAAGAAAAATTAAGGGTAATGACCACTTATGTGCTTATTTCACAGTTCATGATGATTATAAAGATGAAAATCGTGAAGAAAACGGATATTCAATTAATATTGATGATTTGAAGGCATCTCTTGCTGAAAAACTGGTATATTATATGGTTCCAACAGTTTATATGGAACTTGATGAAATGCCTCAAACCGTTAACGGTAAAACCGATTTGAGAAACTTGCCTGAACCTGTCTTAATTACGGAATATGTTGCTCCTGAAAATGATGTTGAAGCATTCTTTGCAAACTTATTTGCTGAAATTTTAGGGCTTGATGAAGTAAGTGCCACAGACAGTTTCTTTGAAATAGGTGGAACATCCTTACTTGTTACAAAAATTACTATGGAAGCATTAAACCATAATTATAACTTGAATTATGGTGATGTATTTTCAAATCCAACTCCAAGAGCATTATCTGAGTTTATTTTATCTGATGAAACATTGGAGAAGAAATCAGAATTGACCTATGATTATTCCCAAATTAATGCCTTGCTTAAGAAAAACAATCTTGAAACAATCAGCAAAGGTGAAATCAAGGATAGTCTTGGTAATGTTTTACTTACGGGAGCTACTGGATTTTTAGGAATTCATGTCTTACGTGAATTGTTAGAAAATGAAAATGGTGATATTTATTGTTTCATAAGGGCAAATAAAGTGTTAAGTGGTGAAGAAAGATTAAAATCATTGCTATTCTATTATTTCTCCAATGAATATAAGGATGCATTCTCTGAAAGGTTGCACATTATTGAAGGTGATATCACTAACCCTGAAGACTTTGAAAATCTTGTTTCCGAAAAGATTGATACTGTAGTTAACTGTGCAGCTAATGTAAAACACTTCTCTTCTGGAACAGATATTGAAGACATTAACCTTGGTGGTGTAATTAACGGACTTAAATTTGCAAAGATGAAAAATGCAAAATATGTTCAGGTTTCAACATACAGTATTGCTGGTGAAAGTATAAACAATTATCCTCCGGTTGATGTTAAATTTACTGAAAATGATTTGTTTATAGGTCAGGCAGTAGACAACCAGTATCTCAATTCAAAATTCTTGGCAGAACGTGCTGTATTGGAAGCTGCAGTGAATGACGATTTGGATGTTAAAATCATGAGAGTTGGAAACTTGATGGCAAGAAGCTCAGATAGTGAATTCCAAATTAACTTTGAAACAAATGGATTCATTAATCGTTTGAAAGCATTTGTAACAATTGGAAAAATGCCTTATTCAATGTTAATGAGCAATGTGGAATTTTCACCAATCGACATTACCGCAAAAGCTATTGTAAATCTTTCAAAAACACCTAAAGAGTGTACAGTGTTCCATCCATATGATTATCATAGTGTTTCTTTTGGTGACATTATTGAAATTATCAAGCCTTTAGGATTTGATATTGAACCTGCTGAAGAAGAGGACTATCAAAATGCTTTGGATCAAGCGTTAGCTGATAAATCTAAACAGGAGGGCGTTTCTGGTCTCATAACATCAATTGGTTCTGGAAAGGTTAAAAAGATTTGGTTGCCAGTAGACAATACCTACACTATTCAGGCATTATATCGTTTAGGCATTAAATGGCCATTTATATCTGAAGAATACATTTATAATTTTGTCAAGTTCTTAGATGATCTTGATTTCTTTAGTGTTTAGAGGTTTAAAGATGTATGAAAGAAACTATAATTTATTGAGAAGTAAATTTAAGGAATTTTTCCTTCCAACATTATTCACTTCAATGGCTGGAAATATCTGTCTTTTTGTAGATGGATTAATTGTAAGTTTTTTGATTGGAGCGGGAAATCTGGCTCCTATTCAGAGTGTAGCTCCAGTTATTACATTTGTTAATCTCATTTACTGGATGATTGGGTTGGGGGGTAGTGTACTTTGTTCTGTTGCAAAAGCGGAATTCGATGATGAGAAAAGTAATAGTTATTTTTCCGTATCCGTTACATCACTTTTATCGATAGGCCTATTAATCACGATTTTTGGATTGTTGTTTTCAAATAATATTTCACAATTATTATGTATATCACAACCGGAGTTGGCCCCTAGTGTTAATCAATTTTTCATTGCATTAATTATTGGAATGCCGTTTTTATGTTATATGATGAGTTTATCTTACTTTATACGCGCAGATGGTATTCCAACATTGCCTTTTAGAGCAATACTAATAGCTAATATTGTTAATCTTTGTTGTGATTTTATTTACATTAAATTTTTAGGCATGGGGCTTTCAGGTGCTGCATTGGCAACTTCGACAGGATATATTGTAGGTTCAATTATTATTTCATATTATTTCTTTAAACCAGAACGCACATTAAGATTTATAAAACTAAAAGTAAAATCCTTATTTGATTATCTAAAACGAATCGTGAAATCTGGATTTTCATCTTCATCCACCCAATTATACTTAACTTTAAAATTATTCCTCGTAAATATTCTTGTAGGTATGTACATTGGAAAATCTGGTATCGTTGCTTTTAGTATCTGTTATAATAGTTTATTTATATTGTACATCTTCTTAATTGGAACTGCACAGACAATGTCTCCAATTGTGTCTGTTTACTTTAAGGAAGAAGATTATTCTGGTGTAAATTACATAATTAAAAGATCTCTAAAGATTGTAGTGGCTGCAAGTTTGGTGTTATCAGCTTTATTTGTTGTTTATCCGCAGGCTTTGCTATTATTGTATAGTGTTAAAAATCCTTCTGATGTTCCTATTGTATTGAATGCTATTAGAATTTTTGCAATTAGTTATGTTGGAACAGCAATAACCTTTTTATATACTTTCTATGCTCAATCAATTCAGAAAAATCAATTATCTACAATAATTTCACTACTTGAAGGGTTTATTTGTCCAATTGGGTTTGCAGTTTTATTGTCTTTCTTGATTGGAGGAAATGGAATTTGGATTTCATTTGCAATTGCCGAGGCATTTACAATATTGTTCATCATTACCTATTCAACATATATTAACAGAAAGACGAATGGAGAATATTCAGGATTCTTTATTAACAAGCACAATGACGGAAAAAAAGTATTTGAGCATACCATAAATGGGGATGTTAAAGAGGCTGTTAATCTAGCTCGTGAAGTCCAAGAGTATCTATCTGGAAACAAATCAGCTGCTTTTGTCAGTTTAGCTATTGAGGAAATGCTTGTAAATATCATTAACACCAACGAAAGCGTTGATGCTATTGATGTTATTGTTAGAAATAATGATGATAACATATTGGTATCCATAAAAGACACTGGAATTGACTTCAATCCAGTAGTTGAAAAGGATGATTTAGAATTTGACAATATTAGTGTTTTAAATAAAATTGCAGATAAAATCGATTACTCAAGAGTATTGGGTTTGAACAGTACTGTAATTACAATTAAAAATTAAAAGGATTATTAATCCTTTTTAACTCTTTTTTATCTAATTAATCAATAGAAATCAGGATAATTCTCATAGTGACTATTCTATCTAATGATATCTATTATTTTAAGTTAATCACGTAGTTTTAAAATCCCTTTCTTACTAACTATTTTATCAATTCCGGAGTTTTTTATCATTCTAAAGCATATTGGACAGGGTTCTGCATCTTCAATTTCTACCCAAGTTCCATCATCATACTTTTCTCCAGCTAGATAAATTGTTGATCCAAGCATTTCATTTCTGCTTGCACTAATCATGGCATTTTGTTCAGCATGAACTGAAAAGCAATCATTATAGTTGCCTGAATTGGATGGGAGGTTCATTCTCTGACAGTTTCCTCTATCACAACAGTTTTCATCCCCTCTTGGATTTCCATTATAACCAGTACTGATTATTTCATCATTATTGACAATTACTGCCCCATATCGTCTTTTTAGACAGGTACTTCTTTTTGATACAGAAAAAGCAATTGCAAGATAATATTCAGTTTTATTCATACGATTTGCATTATTTTCAGTTATGGATTTTTCATCTACCATGTTTTTTATCTCCTTTCCTTTAGCAATGACTATAATCAAATTATTAAAACAATAGAAAAAAATTTTATCTATAAATATATTTGTTCATAAAATATTAATATATATCTAGTGAATGGTGTAGTTATTTTACGATGAAGTAATTGATGCTTTTAAATTTATATTCTCAGATTATAAAGTGTATTTTCAAATAGGAACTCTCCTTTTTATCATTTCATTAATTCGTAAAATAGCATTTACTAACTTTGATAAAATGTCGCCACATTGGAATAATCATTCTAGTTTTAGTACTTTATCGGACATGGCAATGATTTTTTCATCGTCTGTGATAATAAATACGGTTTTCCCATCAATTATATTGCTGATATCAGTATGTACGTCCTCTAAAATTAGTATTTTAGGATTTCCAATTATGCTTCTTGCAATACAAACCAGTTCTTTTTCACTATTGCTGATAGTATTTTTTTCGTCTGAAATTTTAGTTTCATATTTATTTGATTTTGATTCAATAATTTCAGTTAAACCAACGATTTCACATACTTTTTTAACATCATCTAAAGTATAATCCTCTAGTCTGTATCCAATATTTTCAGCAATCGTTCCTTCAAAAATCCATTTTTCACTTGGAACATATCCAAAAATATCTTTATAACTGTCCGGCTCTATTTTGTAAATATCAATATTGTCAAGTAATATTTCGCCGGAATCAATTTCATATAATCTTATTAATAATTCCATCAATGTGGTTTTGTTTGAGCTTATCGGACCTGTAATGGAAACAAGCTCTCCAGGATTTATTTTAAAATTCAAGTCATTAATGATATTTCCATAATTAACATTTTTAAATTCAATGGATGGTTTAACATCGCTATCTAATTTAATTGATCCTTTAGGGTTAGGATTTGGGGTTTTTATAATTTCCATGATTCTTTCAAGGCTTGCTAATGATGTTTGCAATGATGTTAAAAGAGCGCTTGCTCTTAAAAGTGGTTTATTTAATAGTTTACCATATAATATTACACTTAACAAGGTACCCAGTAATATTTTATGATTGATTAACATATAAACTCCAAGTATATAAACGCAGATGTTTCCAAGGTTTATGAAAAGTTGTGCAAATGGGGGAATGGTTCCTGTGGATAATCTTGATGATTTGTAGTATTTATCAACATCATCATTTATTTTTTCAAATTTTCTTTCAACATAATCTTGACAATGATATAATAGGATTGCTGTATGATTGTGGACGCTTTCACCCATGTACCCAATCAGGTTTCCCATTTCGTTTTGATGTTTTTTATAATTTGGCTTTGATCTTAAATCAAAATAGTATATAATAATTGCGGCTATTGGCAATAATCCTATGTAAATTAAGCCCAATTCATAATTGGTTGAGATAATTAAATCTATTGTGAAAATTAGGGTTATTAATATTCCAAAATATTCGGATAGATTATAGATTATGAATGTCCTTACATTCATCAAATCACTATTGAGCCTACTCATGATGTTTCCGGAGGTATTCGCATATATTTGCTTTAAATCTGCACTAATCAATACATCATATAATCTCATCCTTAACTTGTAAGCAGTTTTTTCACCAACAAAAATCATTATTCGTGATGCGGGCAATTTTAAAAGGTATCCTAGGGCATATAATGCTAATAGATATATTAAATTCTCAAAAATATTTCCATAGTCGGTTTTAGCTGAGCCGTCTAAGAAATAGTTTATAGTTTCTCCGGCGATTTTTGGAATATAAGTAATACAAAATGTCGATACGGAAAGTATAATAATTGAAAGCAGTATCCTGAATCTATACTCGTATAATAATTTGTAAAAATGGAATAGGGTTTTTCGAGGTTTCATATTACTTATCCCCCACATATAATTCTTTATAAACTAAACAGGTATTGAGTAATTCTTCATGATTGCCTTCTCCTACAACTTGACTTTTATCTAAAAACGATAATGTGGTCAATATCTTTAATCTGTTCAATATTTTTAGTTAAAATGATATTTGTTTTATTTTCAACACGATAATCATATTCATCGAAAATGTAAATATCTTTGTCACGCACAATGCTTCTGGTCAGCATAATCTTTTTTTGAAGGATATTGCTCAAATTAGAAGCGTTTTCAAAAATTAATGTATCTAAATTAAATTCATCATTAAATTCACTAGATAAGCCCGTTGCCTCGCAGGCTTTATAAACATCGCTTTTTGTGATTAGTTCATCTCCCAGAACAATATTGTTGTAGACGGTGTCATGAAATATGAAATTCTTCTGTATTGCAAAGTTAATTTTGCCTTTAAGTTCCTCGGATGTCAAATCATTAATGTCATATCCGCCAATCAGGATTTCGCCTTCATCTGCCTCATATAGTCTATTGAGCAAATACATTAAAACAGTTTTCCCGCTTGAATATGGTCCGACAATAGCTACCTTGATTTATCAGGGATTTTAAACGAGACATTTCTAATTATTTCATCGCCATTATTTCCAAATGATACATTTCTAAATTCAATTCCTTTAAAATTGCTTTTCAATGTTTTGTTTTTGTTTTCAATAATTTTCTCTTCAAGATCAAGCATTTCTTCGATACGCTTTGATGAAGAATAGCCTTTAGGCAAGTATTCTATAAAATCATGCATTGATAATAAGGTGGTGGCATAATACATCAGGTATTGAAGAATAACTACTATTTCAACGAACGTATCATAATGTCTGCTATGATTTATGATGGTTATGGCGGGGTTAAGGGAATAATCAAATAAATACATTAATAAAAATACAATAAATAAATCAGAAATTAAAATAAGTAATGGGGGAATGTAGTATTGGCTTAGTTGAAAGCTCAAACTTTTTTCATATGAGTTACTGATTGCTTCATTAAATTTCTTTTTTTCAAAATAATCCTTTTTTAATACCATTATAGTTTTTAATCCAGTAATTTTTTCTCTGAATAAAAGATTGATTCTCCCATAACTTTTTTTAACTTCAAAATAGAACGTTGTGATTTTTTTTAGTTTATAAATTATTAAAACATCGAAAATCACGGTAAAAATTGTGAGAAGTATGGCAAATTCTATGTCTATTAATGCAATTTCAATGATAATGCCTATTGTAACGAAGGGTATGACTAAAATTTTTTTTAAAAATATTTGGATAAAATTTTGTTGTAAATAGACTTCTCTTGTAGTTCTATTCATTAAATCTGTACTTGAGAATTTATTAAATTCTTTTGGAGGTAAACGGTTCATAATATGAAATATTTTCTCACGACTCTCATGACCGATTGCAATTGTAATATTGTTTACCAAATACACTATTGCAATCATTAAAGAAATTAATATAATTGAATAAATAATCATTAATTGTCCATCAGCATTTAATAAAGCTATTTCTTTATTTTCCATGTGTTTTAAAGCGGTTTCAAATAACTTAATAATGCTTAATTGAAAATAAGTTTGTAATATTGAAAATATTAATATCAAAAAAACTTTTAATTTATGTCGTTTAAATGCGAATTTAACAAATTTTTTCATTTTACTCTTAATAATATTCTTGAACAAGATAATTAAATATTTTATTGTTTATCTTAAATGTACAAGAATACCTTGACTTTTATGGTGGTAGTTCAAATTAAAGTATTTATGAGAATAGTTGTGTGTAAAACAACAATTCTCATTCATGAATTTATGATATGTGCTTATTTTTCAAGTACTGCAATGTAATCCATTCTATTTCTAATCAATGGAATCCAAGTAAATAATTTAAAAATAGGTTTATATTTGTTTACTCCATCGAATAGATTTACATCTTTAATCCATTTAAAATTTGGATTGATATTTAATAATTCATATCCTTTTTGAAGTCCCCATGTAAATTCAGAATTTGTTTCTTCTACTGATATTTCTTTAGTATGTTTAACGGAACTTGGTGGCATTATCTCCATAAAGATTGTACAATGCATGAAATTTGCATTAATGATTTTTAAGATATCTGAAACATCTTTTTCTTGTAGGTACATTGTCAATCCTTCAATTATAAATAATACATTGCCACTTTCTATTTTAATTTCATCTACCCATTTTTCATCCATTGCTGAGTAAGTGAGAGTTTTGACTCGGTCACTATCCCTAATATATTTAAGTCTAAAATTAGCAGAGTTTTCTAGGTCGATATTATACCACCTAATGTGATTATTATCCAATCTGTTAAATCTTGTATCCATTCCTGATGCAATATTAATTATTGTACAATGTGGGTGCTTTTTAATATAATCTGACACCATTTCATCAAGTACTATTGTTCTTCCAATTACTCCCATTTTCATTTTTCTATCTTTATTTGCAACTGTGAAGTCGTATTCTATTTTAGATATGACTTCTATTGCTTTTTCATCATAGAATTTAGGATTTTTTTCTTGTGAATACTGTGCTTTAGCAAATAATGTTAAAAGCATTGTTTTTTCGACACCTTCTAAGTTCATAAGTATTCCTCCATTAGTTATTTTGACTTATATAATAAATTGTATGGAATACTATATAAATTTTTAGGCATACCTAAATTTTTTAATAACAAAATTAAAAAATGTATTAATGAGTATTTAATTTATTTTTATGAAACTTCAAAATTCTTTTCATGTTCTAAGTAATGGTGTATTTTTTAGTGTATTGGTGCTTATTTTTTTTAGAATTTTTCTAAAATTCTTGCATAAACTATTTTTAACTCATCATCGGATTTTTCATATATTCTTTTTAAAATCAATTCTGGAGTACTTTTAGCAAGGAAATTCATTTTTGGTGTTCTGTCAACAATTAAATTATAATTTTCATCTAATCCTTTTGCTTCTATTCCATCTACTCTAACATCAGCATAGTTCATTAGTTCTCTGGCCATATGGGTAACTATTATTCCATAGGAGTTTGATTCTTTAATCATATCAATAAATGTTGAAATAATTTTAACTGCAGCTTCTAATTCAGTAATACCTTCAAGTTCATCCAATAAAACTAATTTTTCACTTTCTGTAGTTACTATTGGAATAAATACATTTAAGAAGGATTCAAATGCTCCTGCATCAAGTGATCGTTTTTTAGAGAAGTGGTATATTTCATCAAATAATTTTATTTCACATTGCTCCGCACTAACTGGGAGTCCCATCTGTGCCATTATAGAAATTTGAGTTAGTGTTTCAAGCAGTGTGGTCTTTCCACCACTATTTGCTCCTGTTAGGAGTGCAATATTCTCATTTTCTGTTAGTTCGTAATCTATTTTTTGAATATTGTCATTTTCTTTTTGAAGTGATAAATCTAAGTGTAGTGCACCTTTTAATTTGATTTCATTTGTAAATTCTGGTTCTGTCAATTCATATTCATATGCAAAGCTTCCAAGTGAAAATTCATAGTCAAATTTGATTACATCTTCTACTTCATGGATTGCTTTTTGTTTTATTGCATTTAACTGTATTGCAGCGCTTTTTTTAATATCGAAAATATCATTTTCTTTTTTAGATGACCTTTCTAATTTTACCCTTTCAACTTCTTCATCATCAATTTCAATCGGATACTTTCTGAGGTATGGATCAAAATCTATTCCAGTTTTTTCTTTGATTATTTTCTTACGTTTACTTATAATTTCGTCAAATATTTTACTAATCTTTTCTGGAAAGTTATTGTTTAATAGGTTGAGAATTTCATCTCCTTCAAGATCAATACTTTTAATGGAGTTCTCCAACTCTTCATCCATCTCATATTTTAAAGAATTGACAACTTCGTCAATGTCAACTTCTTTTTTGTCAACAATATTCAGTTCATCAATTATTGGAATGATTTGGCCAAGTACACTTTCTTTATTTCTAATCTTTTGAATTTCATGGACTCTTTGGAAAGTATCTTGATTTTGCAAGAAGAAATTAATTATTTTTTCCGGAACAATTTCATAATCATTCTCTTCAATATTAATCATCACAAGGTTCGGCATTCCTTCAAAGTCAAGGATTCCTTGTGAATAAACATAAAAAATTAAATCATAGTTCATCAATTCCTCTCTAAGTAAAGGGGAATCGCTTGCGGTTAAAATGGGGTAATATTGGTTAATGCCTAAATCAGTTAAGTAGGAGTTATCTTCTTCACTTTCAACTAAAATTACTTTGCTTGCATCATACTCCGCTTTTGGCTCCTCAAGCTCTTTTAGGTTTTTCATCAAACCTCTTAATTTGATAATTGGCATTTGGGAAACTTGTTTTTTAGCTTCCATAATGAATTTTACTTGGGTTTTGATTTTTTTAATGTCTTTTGAAGGAGATAATAACAGTATTCTGTTTTTGGAGTATGATGTATTGGAATATGATATGATCTTATTAATTATGTCTTCATAAATCTCCATTGCCCTATCGCTTTTAATAAACTCATAGCTCTGATTATTTAATAATTGATTCATTATAGAGATTGCTTTCCTTTGGCTAATTCCATCAATAGCTATTATTTTTTCAACGTCCTCATTTTCAATTATTTTTTGGAGTTCTTCTTCGCCCCCAACACTCCTTATTATCTTTTCAGAGAGTTTATCTCCTATTCCTTTTATTTCTTGCAATGTATGTAAGTCTCCTTCCATTTTAACCAAACCCTTACATTAATTTAAACATTTATATATAAATAGGTCTTTACCTAGAGCATTTGATAACTAATAATTCGCGATAGTGTTTTTGGGTGAGTATTTAACAAGTTCATTAATTCTAATTTCCCCATTTAGTGCTGATTTGTAAATATCAATTATTTTTTTATAGTCCTTATCTTTATAGCGCCCATCTATTGAGAAGTTTACGCATCCAAATGATTTTAATTCGTTAATCTTATTAATTAATGATAATTCTTCTGAATTGAAAATTATTAATTCTTCGCCAGATAAACTTTTATGGATTGGATAGAAATTGTCTTTTTTATCAGCTAAACATGCATTTTCAATATTTTCCTTAAATCCATATCTGGTCTTCATAAGCTCAACTGGCCCTTGCACCAATATTTCGATTTTTCCATTATCGCTGCAATTACTTAAAATATCTCCATAATCTTTTCTGGTTAATTCTGGAGATAATGTCACAATTTCATAATTTTTAAGTGCATCAATGGTTTCGGTATTTGTGATATTCATTGAATAAGGACCATATTGGCCATTAAAATCATTTGACATTATTTTTAAGTTTAAATGAATCTTATTCAGAATTCCTCTAACTTTGTTTAAGGATTTAACTAGATCATCATGAGCAATATCCGGCCATTTCCAGATCAATTCATATTCTTTGTTATAACTTATTTCAAAAGCTTCTTTTAAGAAATTAACCATAAAGTTAATGCTGTCTGTTGGTGGTATTTCCAAATAAACTCTTTTTATATCATTTAATTCATTTAAATCATCTAAATTATTGGTATAATATGAAAGGTTAATTTCCTCACTTCTTTTTAATTCTTGTTTTTCTAATTTAATTTTTTCTTTTTTGTTTTGATATATTCTGTTAATCTCCTCTTTTAGGCCTTCAAATAGCTCTCTTCTTATTTTGTTAATCTCTTTAATCGGAATGAATAGGCTTCCATCATAGTTCATGTTGATTTGTGTAATTTGGTAGGGGTAATTGTCTAATTTTGAAAGCTGTTTTTTAATTGTTTCGGCAGTAACGTTTCTTTTCAGAGGTGTTTCAAATTTAGTGGTTCCACTTACTTCATAGGTTACTTCCTTGTGATTTGCAAGGGTCAAACGCCCTTTTAACTGAGGATATTTATTTTTAAGTGAAAACGTTAAAATCAATTTGGATTTTACAAAACTGCTTCCCTTATTTTCTATTTCCTTAACTAATTTATTCAGTGAATTTCTTTTTGTTAGATAGACTTCTGAATTGGTTAAATCAAAGCTGCTTTTCTTATTTTGGCGAACTTTTTTAATAATTAACACTTTATTTTTCCGGGCCAAGTCTTTGATTTGTTTTATTTTTCCTTTATTGAAATGGTTTAAAGTGGTTATCATAGGATTTTGGGATATTTCCATCCCATAATCATCACTATTTTTAATAAGCAATACGCCGTCTCCCTTTTCGGGGATTGTATTGAGGTCATCTTTAAGTTTTATGGCAATTTGGGATTTTTTAACATCAATGACTTTACCAATCTTTAAGCCTAAATGGCCTGACCGTTTGCTTCTTTGATATGTGCTGGAGAATTGGCCTTCTGTAAATCCTCTGTTAAATACAAGGTTTAAATCTTCAGTTTTTGTAATTTTATTACTTTTTAGTTTATTCAGGGCTTTTCTGTAGCTGCTTACAACAACTGCCAAATACTCTTTATTTCTCATTCGCCCTTCAATTTTAATACATTTGATGTTCAGCTTTGATATTTCTTCTAATTTATTGTATAAACATAAATCTTTAGGGGATAAGTAATAGTCTGCCTTTTTGGAAGTGGTTAGTTTGTATTTCTGTCTGCATGGTTGGGCACATGTCCCTCTGTTTCCACTTCTTCCACCTTTAAAGCTGCTCATTAGGCATTGCCCTGAGTATGAATAACAGAGTGCTCCATGAGCAAAGATTTCAAGCTCCATTTTTGTTTTGATATTAGCTATTTCTTCTTTCCTCATTTCACGTGGCAAAACTACTCTTTTAACATTTTTACTTTCGAGATAATCTATCTTTCTTTGGTTTTCCGCAGTCATTTGTGTTGACGCATGGATTTTTAGTTTGGGAATGTACTTGTTGATTAACTCAATTAAGCCCAAATCTTGGACTAAAACTGCATCAACGCCAATTGCATATAACTCATTCAAATAATTCAGGACATCTTCGATTTCATCTTGCTTAATTAGGGTGTTTACAGTAACATAAACTTTAACATTGAATAGGTGTGCCGTATTTACTGCTTCGGCAATTTCATCTAATGTAAAGTTTTGGGCATACTTTCTAGCACCATAATCCTTTCCAGACAAATAAACAGAACTGGCACCCGCATTAATCGCGATTTTTAAATGTTCCATAGATCCAACAGGGGCCAATAACTCAGGTATCTTCATGTAATCTTCCTTCAATATAATTTCCTTTATTGATGTATGATTGGGATAAATCCATTATGTCATATTTGAATTTAGTCAAATCTTCTTGGGAAATGTCGCCTAAACTATCATTATAAATTGATAAAATGCTTTTTGTGTACTTTTCATTTGAATATCTACAATCAATAATTAAATTGTCTAAGTTTAAAGTTTTTATTTCATTTATTTCTTCAATCAAGCATAGACAATCCTTATTTAAGATGTGGCTTTGTTTGTTGTAATCAAAGAAAATTTTATATTTGAATTTTTTCCTTTTTTTATCTTCTAAGGTCGCATAATCGGCATTATTCCCAATGATGAAATCTCTTCCTTCATTTAAATTGGAAAAGTCATCCTTGCTAACAATCACTTCTAAATTACCATGAACAATCATTTCTAAATCAGTATTTTTAATGTAGTTTTTCTTAGTAATCTCTTTGATTTCTTTACCTGAAAGTTCAGATGATAAAATAAGGCCGTTAAATTTTGATAAATTCTCAACAGCATAGGAATTCCAAACGTTTAGGTTGTGATTTCCATAAATTGCACAATCGAATATCTTCTCCATTCCAGGGGAGTCCCCCATCACTGATATGATGAATCCTTCATTTTCTAATTCTTTAACTATTTCGCTGGTCCTAATCAATTCTTTTTCATTAATAAATGATGTTAATACCCAAACCAATTCGATTTCAGGAGCCATTTGAATAGCTTCTTTTAAAATGTCCTTAATATTTGCGTAGTAATCATCAGGATTATTATATAGGCAATTTGCATCTAGATAAATTCTTTTCAAATCAAACCCATTTGCTGCTTTAACTTGGCTTAAATCATTTGCAAACAATGATAATTTTGTTTTTGTATTTCTTCTGTTTTCATAAGTATTGTAATTATCTTCAAATTCTTGCAATCTTTTTCTTGTGGCTTTAACAGATTTTTTAGTTGGTGTGTAATGGTTTAATAGTAATTCTTGAGCTTTATCAAGGATTTCTCTTCTGATTTTATTCAATCCACTAATCGGGATGAATAGGTTATTTGGCATATCATTAAACTTGATATTTTCCATGTAAAATGGCGTTCCACCAGTTTTTTCAAGTTGTTTTATTATTGATTCTTTCGTTATTGGTCTGTTTTTAGCTTCTTCAAACCTTGCAATTCCCTTATGTCTGAAATTAATTAATTCATCATCCAAGTAGTATTCCACTTTAATTGAAGCTGTTAAGTCTTTTTGGAAGTTGAATGTAACTGAAATAGGTATTTTGCTTTTAATGGTTTCATTTTTAAATTGCTTGAGGCTTTCATGAGTCTTGGCTGAATAACTGATGAACACTTCAGTTCCAACTTTAACTAAGCGGGTAGTGTCAATAATGATTTCGTTTTCATCCTGTTTTATAATATTTTCAAGGTAAATTCCTTTAATTTTTCCATTGTATTTAAAGGCTATTCCATCTCCTTTTTCTAAAATAACTGGTATTTCTTTGTTTTTAATTTCTATTGTTACTTTAGTCCCGTCAATGTTGGTTATATCTCCAATGTAGAGTCCTTCATGGCCAGAACTTCCTCTTCCCATAACATCTCCAGGTTGGTCGTTCATGATGTATCCGTTGGTGAATTGCCTATTGAAAACAAGGTGTAAGTCTTTTTTCCAATCTCCGGGATTTCCATCAATAATGTTTCTGTAACTGTTAACTATGGTTCCGATATAGTCTCCGGATTTCATTCTTCCTTCTAATTTTAAAGAGGTGATTCCTGCATCTGAAATGGCCTTTAGGTTATTATAGGTTGCAAGGTCGTGTGTTGATAATAAAAATCCGTTTCCAATGTTGTATCCTCTGTATTTTAGACGATACTCTCTTCTGCAAGGCTGTGCACAAGCACCTCTGTTTCCACTTCTACCACTATTATATGAAGACATATAGCAATTTCCGGAAACACAATAACACAGTGCTCCATGACCAAAAGCTTCCAGCTCCAAGCCCATATTGTCTTTTTTAAGCTGATTGTGAATTTTTTTAATATCTTCAATTGACTTTTCTCGCGGAAGGACAATTCTTTTGATGTTATTTTCATAAGCCCATTTTATTGCAGTATAATTACTCAATGCCATTTGTGTTGATGCGTGTACTTCTAAATCTGGAATTAATGTTTTTAAAAGTTGTATTATTCCAAAATCCTGCACAATGACTGCATCTACGCCTAGTTGGTATAATTTAAATAGGTATTGTATGACATCAATTATTTCAAAGTTATTTACAAGGGTATTGACTGTAACATGAACTTTCACATTGTTTAAGTGAGCATATGTAACTGCCTTTTCGATTTCTTCCAATGTAAAATTTTTAGCGAATGCTCTTGCACCATAATTTTGACCAGCAAAATAAACTGCATCAGCTCCTGCATTAACTGCGATTACTAGAACTTCGTAAGAGCCTGCGGGAGCCAATAATTCTGATAAAACCATTTTTTATTTACACCTTTAATAATTTTTAGTAATTTAAGATATGTTTTTTGTATTATTTATAGTGAAGTCTATATTTTTAAATAATATTTTAATCAAAGTAGTTTTATGTATATTGTTTTTGAAGGAATTGATGGTGCTGGAAAATCCACCCAAATAAAACTGCTTAAAGAATGGCTGGAAGCTAATGGCTATGAAGTAGAAACAGTGGTAGAGCCAACTGACTCTGAAGTAGGTAAATTAATTAGAAGAATTTTACAAAGAAGTGATGCAACTACTGATAGAGTTCAAAAGACATTGGGATTGCTTTTTGCAGCAGATAGGATGTTAATAATGGATAAATTATCCGATGAAAAGAAGGTTATATTATCTGACAGATCATTTATTTCCAGTTTGGCATACCAGGAACCTGCAGATTGGATAGCCGAAATCAATAAATATGCAAAAACCCCCGATCTTGTTTTACTCCTTGATTTAGATGTTAATAAATCTGTAAGTAGAACCTCTGGTGAAGACGAGTTTGAAAATGAAGAATTTTTAACTCAAGTTAAAGAGAATTACTTGGAAATAATTAAAAACTTCAATCATGAGATAATTGATGCAAATAATGGTGTTAATAAGGTTTCTTCAGATATTAAAAAAGCCGTAGCTTCATGCGTTGGTCTGTGTCCTGATTGCATTCCATAATATTTTTATATAATGGATACATATATTGTTATTAAGATATGTTTATTTTTTAAAGGTGATTGTTATGTGGGAATGTCCAGCTTGCGGAAGAATGGTTGATGATAGTGAAGAAATGTGTCCTGAATGTTGGTATGTATTGGGTGTAAATAATTTTATGGACTGGTCTTCTGAAGACTAACTCCATTTTTTTCTTTTTTTTAAGTATTTTATTTCTTGTTTGGATTTCTCTTATTTTTTCAAGTAAACTATCAAAGTACCCTGATATGTATTGATAAGATTGTATCAAAAATTTACAAATGATAAAAAAATAGTAAATGTGGAAAGAATTTCATCCTTCCAATTCTTTTAATCTTTCTTGAATGGCATTTGCAAGAAATTCTTTTGTTTTTTCAAGTTCTTCATATGAACCGATGAGTTTTGGACCGAACTCAGTATGTTCAAGTTTAACATCAAATTTTTCAATGGCATGTGCAAGCATTGCTTCTCCAACACCATTCGGTAATCCCATTTCAAATTCTTCCATATTTGGCATTTAATTTTCCTCCATGTATTCTCTTACAGGGGCAAAGAATTCAATTAAGAAATCTTTAATTCCATTTTTCAAATCCATTGGATGTAAGTTTCCTTCACCAAAGTCTTTGATTAATTCGTCGTGAGTTAGTTCGATATCTCCACCGAATTTTTCAGCTCTTTTAATTAATAATGTATCTTGATTTGGATAAACAAAGGTTTCTGCAATTTCAATCATTGGATTGCCTTCAATTTCTCCTTGAGGACAGTAACTTTTGTTGATTTTTTTGGTAATTTCTTCAACACTATCATCCACTGCAATATAATTGCCTTTACTTGATGACATCTTAGCATCTCCATCAAGGCCGTGTAATAATGGGGTGTGGATACAAACAGGAACATTTTCACCAATTTTTTCTAGGTTTTCACGTGCTAACATTTGGATTTTTCTTTGTTCCATTCCGCCTAAGGCAATATCGACTTTTAGCGCTGCCATATCGACTGTTTGCATAATGGGATAAATTACACTAGCTACTTTTGGATTATCGTCTGCACGGCTTACTTGATCCATACTTCTTCTTGCTCTTTTTAATGTAGTTAATGTAGCTAATTGATAAACTTTATCAGCATAATCACTTTCTAACTGGAATGATGAGCCTAAAATATATTCTGTTGTTTCATCAAGACCTAATGCTTGGAAACATTTTTTATTGTATTCTGCAGTTTCTGTTATTTCTTCAACTGTTCCTTTTCCATTTAAGAATGCATGATAATCTGCAAGCAATATTTTAATTTTAAAACCTAATTTTTGCAAGGTTTTTAGCTTTTGTACAGTTACTGCATGTCCTAAGTGGATTTTACCTGAAGGTTCATAACCGGTATAAGCTATAGGTTCATCTTTTTCAAGTACTTTTTTTAATTCTTCTGTGTCTATAACTTCTAAGGTTCCTTGCTCGATTAACTGAATTTTTTCTTCAATATTCATCTTCATCACTTAATTAAGTAAATATAATTTTCAATTTTGATAATTTTGATTTCATCACCAATATTATAATCGCTAAAGCAATTTTTCCTTTCTAAATCAACAGCAGAATAATCACTTGGATCTAAAATCTGAATTATTTTTGGAGACATTGAAATGATAGTTGTTGTTTCTATATCGCTAGATTTTTTAACAAGTTTGATATCTGCCATATTCTTTAAAGGAATATTATGTTTTTTATCTGTTTTAATATCTGTTCCAACAACTCTATTTTTATCTATATCAGTTACTTGGATTATTTTATTATCATATTTTACAATGTCGGATATTTCAAATTCAGGAATTCTAATTGAAATCCAGATTCTATAAAGTCCCTTTCCAGTTGATTTGTCTTCACTTATAAGTCGTGGTGATTCTTTGATTACTCCGCCGAATTCTTCTTTCAAGGCTTCAGCAACTTTACGGCCGGTCTTTAGAGATCCGATGTAATAATCATATCCTTCTTTTAGTTTAGCTATTTGCGGGCAATATGCTAATTTATCAACTTTTGATTGTTTATCTAAAGTTCTTGCAACTACTTCATCGGCTTTTTCATATTCTTCTTTTTTAATTTCTCTTGAATCCGCCCTAAATTGGATAACTGCCTCATAATATCCTGCTTGAAGTTTGCTGCATGTTGGACACACAGTTTTTAATATCCTAACTGAAATATCGTGTGTTTCGTTAATTGAAACTCCATATACTTCTCCAACAACTTCAACATAACAATCAGCTATTGTTCCTTTCATCTGCTCAATTTCAAGGTTTATTTCTTCATTTTCAACCAAGTCATTAATTTGTATGTTTCTCTCAAGTGCGCGATAGATAATTTCCTCTTCCGGAATAAATGATTCATGCCATTTTCCTTCTTCTAAACGGCTATTGCAATGACTGCATATTTCTACATTAATATTTTCTGGAATTTCAATCATTTTGAAATCTTTTAAAAAGCAATCAATGCAGATTTCACCAATCATTTGTTTATTATCGCTTCCGCACTCTATACAAAACATATAAATCATTTAAAAATAAGTAAAAAGATAAAAAATTATAATTGTTTTAATGGGGCTGTTGCACCGCATGCAGAACATTTCAATAAGAATATTCTGCCTTCTCTTATAATTTTAGTATCTGGTCTGTTACATTCGTGACAAATAACGTATTTGTCAACATAATCTTCAATTCTTTCATTGATTAAGTAATGAGTAAATTTACCTTGTAATATGGCTCTAGCACCATCTACATTACCTGCAGTACCTAATTCTCTCATTAAGAACTTTAATAAATGTTGAGGGTCTCTGTTTAAACCTTCACTCACTTCTTTAAAGTTTTTGATGAATGTTCTATTACCTTGGATATCTGAATAAGCTTTAGGAATTTTAAATCTTTTGTGTTCAAATACTTCGGGAGGTAATTGGTCTATTGCTCTTTCTAATAAATCTTCATATTTATCCATATTATCACTCCGTAAAAATTAGTATAAGTATAATATATTAAATATGGTTTTAATCATTTATTAAGTTATTGTTAGACTCTTTTCACATATCCGTGTCTTGGTGTGTAAAGAATACCTTTTTGTGTTAAATTTTTAACAAGAGCTTCCACTTTATCTTCACTAACACCATGATTCTCTTCCATATTGCGTATTAATGTGGATAATGGGGCTTCACCATCATACTCTTCTTCTAAGAGTTTTACTTCATTAATAATTAGGGTCATTCTGTCTCTTTCAGATTTTGGTTTTCCACCACTAATGATATCAGCTTCGATTTCACCGGTTTCTGGGTCAACACCCAATTCTTTTAAACAGTACATTTGTAATTTAATAGCTTTTTCTGCATCTTCTTTTTCAACAAATTCTTTGAATTTGATTTTTGCACTGGCCTCTGATAAACGTATGATTGCCTCTAATTGCCTTGCAGTAATTGGTACTGATGAATTTTCTTCTGTATTGCTGCTGCTGTTTCTTGTATCTACATAAAAGCTTTTTAATACATCGTTTGCTTCTTCAGTTAACACTGGATTAATATTTTTACGGGCATATGCGATGTATTTTCTAAGCAAATCCGGTTCAATTATATAATCTATCTTATGTGATTTGTGTATTTCTAAAATGTGTTCTGCCAATTCTGAATCTTTTTTCCTGCTTGGTTTATCTTCAATAACAAACATCAAGTCAAAACGGGAAATAATTGGGGCAGGTAAATCAACCTGTTCACCAACAACCTTAAACCTGTCGAATCTTCCAAATTTAGGGTTTGCTGCAGCAAGAACAGAACATCTTGAGTTTAATGTTGCCATAATTCCTGCTTTTGCAATACTAACAGTCTGTTGTTCTAGAGCCTCGTGAAGTGCTGAACGGTCTTCTGATCTCATTTTATCGAGCTCGTCAACACAAACGTTACCTTGGTCTCCTAATACTAATGCACCTGCTTCTAATGACCAGCCACCTAATTCATCTCTAACGGCAGCTGCAGTTAAACCTGCTCCAGTAGTACCTTTACCACTTGTATAAATACTTCTTGGAGCTAATTTTGATACATATTTAAGAATTTGGGACTTACCGATACCTGGGTCCCCAACAATAAGGATGTGGATATCTCCTCTTAATCTAGTTTCATCTGCAAGTTTTTTTGTAGAACCTCCAAATAATTGTAGTGCAATAGCTTCTTTTACTTGCCTATATCCTTTAATTGATGGTGCAGTTGATTTAATAATTTTTTCATAGATATTAGGGTCGTTTGCTAATTCTAAGATTCGTTCTTCATCTTCTTCAGATAAATGGAGTTCTTCAAATTCTTGTTCTAAAGGTTCAATATGATTGACATAAATATAATTTTTAAACTTACCGCTTCTTTCTTCTCTGAAGGTCTTTAAAGTACCGGTAATTCTTACTTTATCACCCGGATTTAATTCGTCTACTAAATCATCTTCTAAAATCATCAACATCTGTTTTGGCTCTGTTCCTCCGGATAAATTTTCTAAAGGTTCTTGCATTCTTGCAGTTTGGGTATCTATATAATGGGATTCCTCTTGAAGCAATCTGAATGACCTTCCTCCACATTCACCACATAATGATGGCTCTAAAATAGTTCTATCGGAAGTTTGTTCGACTTCATGTAATCTCATACAGCCTCTACATTCAAAGACTGCAGTTTCAATACGAGGCCTAATTTCGTCTGTTTTCCTTACAATACCTTCTGCAGAAACAAATGTTCCAATATATTTACTTAATAAAGTTTTCAATGGAACTATGTTAGTTACATTTTTAAAACGAATATTTAAATCAGCATCTTTGGCTAATGGATCAATATTTTTGACTGCAATTTGTGCTGCTTCAATAACTTCCTCTGGTTTGTCTATCAATAAATCTGCTAAGTCTGGATCAAACACTTCTAATGTAGTGTAATCTACAGTTAGGGATCTATTATCCGGGTATGTTTCAAGAATTTCAAACACATCATCCTTATATGATGTTGCAAAAAATTCTTCAAACTTCGCAATTGATGTTTGTGATTTAGTAGTAGATTTCATTATTATTACATTATTTTTTCATACATAAAAAATAATTGGTAAGGTATTTTTGAAGTGAAAATTTTTCATGCAAATATTTAACATATTTGTTTTAATATGGTTTTGTAGTATTGTGGTTATGAATATTTTGACTCTTTCAAAAACTTTGTTGATTTGAAATTTTTTAATGAAAATTAGTTTGTAATTTTTAATTTTGCTTAAAAATAGTTAAATTTAATAAATAGGTGGAGTAAAAGTTTTTATTATGCC
>JAILDN010000054.1 GCA_024689425.1 Methanobrevibacter sp. | reverse complement strand
CACGTGAAGAAGTTGTTCTTGAGTTAATAGAAGCAGCAGTTCCAATTCCGGTAACTGTTAAAGCTGATCAAATAAGAATAATTCAAAAGGAGGCTGACTGATGGCTAAAGATACAGTCGAAGTTCTTATCGAAGGTGGAAGCGCTACTCCTGGACCTCCATTAGGCCCAGCATTAGGACCTTTCGGTATTAACATGATGCAAGTAGTTGACGAAATTAATAATAAAACTGCTGACTTTGCGGGAATGAAAGTGCCTGTTAAAGTCATCGTTGACAGGGATACCAAAGATTTCGAAATTGAAATTGGTACACCACCAACTACAGCTTTAATCATGCAAGAATTAGGCATCGAAAAAGCTTCTCACGAACCAGGTTTAGACATTGTCAATGACTTACCAATGGAAACCGCTTTAAAAATCGCAAGAATGAAATTTGATTCATTACTATCCAACGATTACAAAGCAGCTACAAAAGAAGTTGTTGGAACCTGTGTAAGTATGGGATTATCCGTAGATGGTAAAGATCCTAGAGAAGCACAAAAAGACATAGATGCTGGTAAATATGATGATATCTTAGTAGAATAGATATCAGTTAATAAAATTTAAGTTAATATGTAACAGTGTATATGATGTTATAATTTCGGATTATAATTGATATACTGTTTTTTAATTCATGCAATCGTGAAGAATTTTTTCTTGTAATCGATTCTCATGAAACCAAAAATAAACCAATGAACAGAAAATGTTCATGGGGGACGAATATGACACAAGATATAATTAATGCGGTGAAGGAGGCAAAAGAACAATCTAAGCCGAGAAACTTCACTGAGTCCGTAGATATTATTATTAATATCCGTGACTTAGATGTCAAAAGGCCAGAAAATAGGTTTAATGAGGAAGTTACTCTTCCTAACGGCCGTGGCAAAGAGGTAAAAATCGGAGTCATAGCTGATGGGGAACTTATTGTTCAAGCTAAAGATGCTGGTCTCGATCTTGTAATCAATAAAACAGATTTAGAAGAGTTAGGAAAAGACAGAAAAGCTGCTAAAAAAGTTGCAAACTCTGTTGATTTCTTTATAGCTCAAGCTGATATGATGCCACTTGTTGGTAGGTTCTTAGGTCCAATTCTTGGTCCTCGTAACAAAATGCCAAAACCAGTGCCTGCTAGTATCAAACTTAGCCCTCTTTTAGAAAGATTACAAAGTACTGTCAAAGTTGGTGTAAAACAACAACCTCTCATTCAGATTGTTGTTGGAAGCCAAGACATGTCCGAGGAAGCTATAGCTGAAAACGTGGAAACTGTTCTTACAGTCTTAGACCGCAATTTAGAAAAAGGAAGAAGTCAAATAAAATCCATGTTTATTAAAACAACTATGGGTCCAACTGTGAGGGTGATCTAATGGCTCATGTTGCTGAATGGAAAAAAGAAGAAGTTGTAGAGCTTAAAGGCATTATAGACAAATATGATGTTGTTGGTATTGTCGATTTATTAAACATTCCAGCAAAACAGCTCCAAGAAATGAGAAAAAATCTCAAAGGTAAAGCTGTAATCAGAATGTCTAAGAAAAACCTTATTGATTTAGCTCTTGAAGATTGTAATGCTAGTAAAAACAACATTGTTGATTTATCTGGACATATGGATGGTCAAGTAGCTATTATTGCTACCGAAATGAATCCTTTCAAATTGTACAAAATATTGGAAGATAGTAAAACTCAAGCTCCAGCTAAACCTGGAACTATTGCTCCTGAAGATATTGTTGTACCTGCAGGGGATACCGGTTTTGAACCAGGTCCATTTTTAGGTGAATTACAACAAGTTGGAATTCCTGCAAAAATTGATAAAGGTAAAATTGTAGTTCAAAAAGATACTGTTGTTGTCGAAGCAGGCGAACAAGTATCTAAAAGTGTTGCAGCTACTTTATCAAGAATGGATATTAATCCTATGGAAGTAGGAATCGATTTAAAAGCAGTATATGAAGATGAAGCAGTTTATACTTCAGACTTACTTGCAATCGACGAAGAACAAACTATGGCTGACTTACAAAATGCTATTAGAAGCGCATTTAACTTGTCTGTAAACGCAGCTATACCTACTGATGAAACTATTTCCACTATCATTACTCTTGCTTACACTAGAGCAATTAATGTCGGTGTAGAAGCAGCTATATTAACTTCTGAAACATCAGA
>JAILDN010000049.1 GCA_024689425.1 Methanobrevibacter sp. | reverse complement strand
CCATTAGTAAAAATCGCATTTGCTGACAAAAACTTAGTCTTTGACTTCAGTCAAGTACGTGCTCAATTTGCTAAAGGTGCATTAAGAGAATTCGAACCTGCTGGTGAAAGAACTGCTATTACCCCAGCAAAATAAATAGTTGAACACAATTAGATAGGTGATTTTTCACCTATCTATCATATTTATAAAATCAAGTTTACTTGAAAAAATTCAAAAAGTTTATATTATATATTATAAAGAAATATTACTTAGTAATATGAATTAGTATTACTTGTGATTTTTAATGGATAGAAATCACTAAAAATATCCAAAAGGATATACATATCACGTTTATTAAATGATCAATTTAATAAAAAATATGGAGGAAAAAAATTATGGACCCTGTAACATTAGGTGTTGTTGCATTAATGGGTGCAGTTGCAACTATCGGAGGGGCTGCAGAGGACTTAGAATCCGATATCGGTTCTCAAAGTAACCCTAACTCACAAGTTCAACTTGCTCCACAAATGGGACATTTACACCGTATGATAAACAAGGCGGCTTCTGGTGAACCAGTCGCTTATGGTGTTTGGTGTGGTGTTGCTGGTGCTATTGCAGCTATAGCTATTAACTTGCATGTTATGCCTATCGTAGCTATTGCAATGGGTGCTTGTGTCGCTGCTTTTGTTCACGCTATTTATACTGTTACATCCCACATGGGAAGGATTGTCGGACAATCTCAATTCGAACAACCATTATTTATGGATGTATTAACTCAATCCTTAGGACCTATCGTAGGTCACGGATTTATAACTAGTTTTTGTATTGTTGGAATTTCTTACTTAATGACCATTCCTTTAGGTGCTGCTAAAGTGCCTTTACACGTATTCCCATTACCTCTCTTAACAATGCTTTGGGGTATTGCTTTAGGAGCTATAGGTTCTTCAACTGGGGACGTTCACTATGGTGCAGAAAGTGAGTATCAGAAATTTGAATTTGGTGGAGGAACCCCTGTAGCTATTCAAGGGGATATTGTTACTAAAGCTCCATTAGGTGCTAAAAACTCTATGGATGTTGTTAACTTCTGTGCTAAATTCGGTGGACCATTAACTGGTTTCTGTTTCGGTCTCGTTGTATTCTTTAGTTTCTGGAATACAGTTGTATTTGGAGTTTATGGCGGTATTATTGTAGGTATTATAATTATTATCTTATTAATCATTATGGATAATTATTTAGAAGTATTTGCAAGAACCAAATATGGACCATATGAGGAAGAATAAGGAGGTTTCGATTATGGATCCAATTACTTTAATTTTATTCATCGCAATAGGCGGTATTATGATTGGTGCAGGTGTGCACTTTATTCCTGTAGGAGGAGCTCCTGCAGCTATGGCTACAGCTACTGGTGTAGGTACCGGTACTGCAATGTTAGCTGCTGGTGCAGGTTTAACAGGTCTCATTACTGCTGCAACTATGACAGGTGAACCATTCTATATAGTAGGTATAGGTGGTGCAATTGGTGCTATGATTATGATGGGTATTACAATGCTCATTGCAAACATAATCTACATCTTTGGTGTAGGTGTAGTACCGGCAGCATCCAAAGTACCTGTAGACTGGATTTCCAAACGTAACCAAGAAGCTTACAAAACCCCTGGTACTGAAGGTCACGGTGTACCTTTAACTTCATTCATCAGTGGTCTTATCGGAGGTCTTCTCGGTGGTTTCGGTGGTGGATTAGTCTACTACGCTATTTACGGTGCTGTTTCAGGCATTAAAGGATTAAATCCTGAAGTAGCTGTTGGTTTAGCTGCTATTGTAGGTGTAGGTGTGTTCTTTATTAACTCAGTAATTGCTTCTTATAACATTGGTGGTACCATTGAAGGTATGCACGACCCTAAATTCAAAAGAATTGGTACTGGAGCTATTGCTTGTGCTATCGCATCTATCGTTGTTGGAATCTTTTGTATTATTTTAACTGGAGGTATCTAAATGTCTGCTGGTGGAAGTGCTGATGGTGCAGCTGCAGGTGCTGTAAGTTCAACAATGTTACTTGCTGTTGGTATCGTTGGCGGATTAATTTGTATATATTTAGCAGGATTTTTAGGAGAACCTTTCGGACCAGTTATTGCAGGTATTGGTGCTGTTCTCGCAATCGTTTGGGGATCAGATGCTATTCGTAGAGTTGCAAGTTACGGTTTAGGTACTGGTGTACCATCTATTGGGTACATGTCTCTTTCTGTTGGTGTAATTTCAGCTTTAACCGGACTTACTTTAGCTGCTACTACTTTAAAAATGGCTATTCTCGGACCTGTTGCTGGTTTTGTTGTTGCAGTTATCATTGGTGCAATCATTGCTATTGTTGCAACAAAAATCGTAGGTATGAAAATCCCAATTATGATTCAATGTACTATTGAAATTGCAGGTGCAGCAACCTTATCCATTTTAGGATTTGCTGTTGCTATTGCAGGTAGTTATGATGTGGCTGCTATTTATAACAATGTTGTTGCAACCGGTTTCATTGGTGTTTTATTTATTATGTGTACTATGGCTATCCAACACCCATTCAATGCATGTTTAGGACCTAACGAAGATCAATTAAGAACTCTCAAATGTGCATGTTCTACTGCATTTTTATCAATGACTCTTACTGGTCTTATGTCTATCACTACTGGTGGAATCAGTTGGTTCATTGTATTCTTAATAGGTTTAATCGGTTGGATTGTTTCATTCAAATCATTTGTTACTGCTTCATGTAATGATGCAGCATCAACCAAATGGGCTGGTTTATGGCCTAAAGTAGAGGAATAGAATAGGAGGAATTTAATATGGCTCAAATGTTACCTATGGTACAAGTTATACCTGAAATGAATTTCGCATTAGATCCTGCAAATGGGATTATCGGATCATCTTTAGGTGGAGGAGTTGTGCTCCTATCTATGGATGAAGTTGAAGAACAAGTATCAAAAGTGGAATTAGCTGCTGATGAATTAATGGCTTCATTAGACCCATATACAAGTCCTGTTGGTTCCTTCCCTGGAAGAGAAGGTTCTTACATTACTGCAGGTTTATTTACTAACGTAGTATATGGATTCTTGTTAGCATCATTCATCATATTTGCTGCATTACCAATCTTAAAAACATTGGGGGTATTATAGATGGCGGATAAAAAAGCTCCTGCAGACGGCTGGCCAGTTATCAGTGGGGATTACATTGTAGGTGATCCTGAAAGCCCTGTTGCAGTAACTACTCTTGCTTCTCACATTGAAGCTGAGTTATCTGGAGCAGCTATTGCAGGCCCATGTAAAACAGAAAACTTAGGAATAGAAAAAGTAGTTGCTAACATTATTTCAAATCCTAACATCCGTTTCTTAATTGTAGCTGGTGCTGAAGTACAAGGACACATTACTGGTCAAAGTATTATGGCATTATACAAAGATGGTGCGGACCCAGATAAAAAGAAAATTATCGGAGCAACAGGAGCTATTCCTTTTGTAGAAAACATTCCACTCGACGGTATTGAAAGATTCCAAAACCAATTAGAAATTGTTGATTTAATCGATACCGAAGATATTGGAGCAATTCAAGCAAAAATTAATGAATGTGTAGAAAAAGATCCTGGTGCTTTTGAAGAAGAAGCTATGGTTATTTCTGTAGATGATGATGATGGTGATGAAGACGACGGAGAAGAAATGAAAGTTGTCTCCGCTGAAACCGCACTCATTGAAGCTAGAATCAGAGATATCAACACCAAAATCGATATGGTTGGAGCTGTTCAAAGAAATATGGCCGGTAATTATTCCGGTAAAGTTCAAGGCATAATGATTGGTTTAGCTTTTACTTTAATTCTCGGATTCTTATTCTTGATTTAAGGAGGAATAATTATGGTACAAATTTCTAATAAACCAAATATTGGTGGAATGAAAAAATCAGCTGACAATGCTGAGTACAGTTCTAAACTCCTTGCAAGAGAAGGTAAATTATTTGCTGGTTTACTAGCAACTAGATTTAAAGGATTTGCTATCGGAACTTGCATAGCTCTTCTTTTAGTTGTAATTATTCCTGCCCTTGCAAAAGCATTTGGATTATAGGGGTGTTATTATGAGTGAAGAAAATTCAATACCTCAAGTAATGGTTGCTGCAGATGATTTCAACGCTTTAGCTGCAAAATTAGATGATGCTGAAGAAAAAGTTGATTTCACTGTTGGTGAATACTATCAACGTTTAGGCCAACAAACTGGTAGAGATGTTGGTATACTATATGGTATTATAATTGGATTAATTATTTTAATAGTAATTATGAAATATGGCGGTTTAATTACATTATCCTTATTGTAGGAGGTTTATACTTATGTTTAGATTTGATAAAGAACAACTCGTCGTAGATATTGCCGGAGTAAAAATGGGAGGACAACCTGGTGAATATCCTACCGTTTTAGCAGGAACCATCTTTTACGGCGGACACAAAATTATTAGTGACGAAAAAGAAGGTATCTTTGATAAAGATGCTGCTGAAGAAAGAATTAAAACTATGGAAGAAATGTCTGATGTAACCGGAAACCCTTGTGTTGTACAAACTTTCGGTGCTACTGCAGAAGCTATGGTCAAATACTGAGAATTCGTAGGGGACATCTGTGACAAACCATTCCTTATCGACTCAACTGCTGCAGCTGCAAAAATTGCAGGTGTAGAATACGTACAAGAAGCAGGATTAGCTGAAAGAGCTGTATACAACTCCTTAAGTATGGCAGCTGAACCTGGTGAAATCGAAGCTGTAGCTAACTCCGACATCGACGCATCCATTCTCTTAGGTTTCAACCCAATGACCCCTGGTGTAGCAGGTAAACTCGAAATCTGGGAAACTGGTGGATCTGTAATCGATGAAGGTATTCTCGAAATGGCAGAAAGATGTGGAATTACCAAACCATGGATGGACGTAGCAGTAACTCCTTTAGGTCAAGGTGCAGGTCCTGCAGTAAGAACTTCCTACGCTGTAAAAGCTAAATGGGGATACCCTGTAGGTTCCGGTATTCACAACGTACCTTCCGCATGGGATTGGTTAAGACAATACAAAAAAGAACACAAAGAAGCATGGCCTGTATGTGATATAGGTTCCAACATCGTACAACAAATGGCTGGTGGAGACTTCGTACTTTTCGGTCCTATCGAAAACGCAAGACTCGCATTCCCAGCTTGTGGTATGGCAGATATTATGATTGCTGAAGCAGCAAAAGATATCGGTACTGAACCTATTGAAGCACACCCATTGAACTTATTATTATAATTTGAAAGGGTCCGAGATTAGATGATTTATTCATCTAATCTTTTTCAAATTATAACTTTTTTTTCTATTTTTAATTTATTTTAGCATTCACTTATTTTAACTAATTTTAACCACTTTTTTTACTAATTTTAACATTTTAAATTCTTTTATCCAATTTTCACTCTTTTTTACTAATTATCAAAATCATTTAACAAAATTTATATTATTTGATGAAAATAGTATATATTATATAGAAAGATTATGGGGATTTTATATGTCTTTTTTAGATAAAATTTTTAACAAGGGACCTAAGCCAATTATTGCTGAAAGTCAACCAAGGGATTTAAGTATTTTAAAAGCAGGTAACAGACCTCAAGGTCCAGGTGTTATGGCCGCACAACAGGATGAATATTATGTTACCGCTTCTGTAGAGTTAGGAAACACTACCACAAAATGTGTTATCATGGCTACAAATTTAAACAACAGCCAATCATACCTAATTAATAAAACAGTTAACATGACAAGGGATGTTAGAGCGCCTAAACCTGATGAGGAAGTCTTCGGTAAAACTGTTTGGGGTATTGAACTTTCTAAAGAATCTGTAGCAGATATGATTAAAGATACTGTTTTGGAATCACTTAAAAAAGCTCATATGGATATGGATGAAGACTTGGACTTTGTAGTAAGATCTACTGGGGTTACTGCTGGATTCGCTACTACTCAAGAGGTAGGGCAAATGGTAAAGGCTTTAGCAGATGGTTGTCTTGATGCAGGTATATCACATACAAAAATGGCTCCCGCTATGTCTACTGCACACCTTCCAAAAAGACTTCAAAAATACACATTATTGGATAATGTAATGTTTGATGGTGCTGTAGTAAGTGTAGTCCCTCCAAAAGGAAAGGAAGTTGTAGCTAATGAAATGGAAGGGGAACTTGTTACTGCAGGTATTAAATTAGGTGCTAAATGGACTGAAGTGGACTATAGAAACCCTTGTGTATCCTTAGACTTTGGTTCTACCTTGGCAGGTAGGATTGTAAATAAGGATGAGCCTTATGCAAGTACTGTTGGTAACTTCTTAGGTTTAGCAGGTGTAATTTCAGACTCCTTAGCTAAAGGTTCAAAGCAAATTGACCAAAAGAATGGTGCTGCATTGGATATATTTGATCCTAAATTGCTTAAAAAGGCCGATGGCAAAAAGCATCAGGAAAAAGCTAAGCAATATGCTAAGGAAGCACATGAACTCATTAACATCTGTAAAGTTCCAGAAGGTATTGACAGATTCGGTACCGTTCCTTTAGATGCTGCAGGTGCTAAAGCAGCAGGTACTTGTTTGATTGGTTGTGATGTCGGTACCAATGCAGATGGTCTTGGTGGATTAGTGGAAATTGGTGCTAAGATCTATGAAGATGAAGGAATTCCTACCTTGCTTGCTACAATGGACCATGTAAGTGCAAATATTGTATACAGAGTTCTTGATGTGGCGTTTGAAGAAGACCTTATTCTTGACGGTTCCATTTTAGGAGTTACCGGTAGAGCAGGAATCACTGGTAAGAAACCAGAACTCATTTTAGAATATGCTCAGGACAAATTCAAGGATGTCGTATTTGTAGAGGATGGACTTGCTCTTGGTTCTGCAATTATGGCTCGTTGTATGAATTCCATGGGAACTCAAAAGAACCCTCTTGGTGGAAACCAAGGAGAAAAATGTATTCTTAAGAAAAGAATGCAAGAACAAGGTACAATTCCAAAATAATTTACCTTATTTTTCTTTTTTTAATTTTTTAATTTATTAATTTTATTTTCAAATTTTTTTAATATTTTTTCTTTTCAATTTTCAGATATTATTTTAAAGATGATTTTTAGGATATTTTATTAAAGAATTTAATTAATGAATTTAATTAAATAATTTTATTAATGATATTTATCAAAGTTAATAAATGGTGTTTTTATGATTATAGCTCTTGTTATGGCAGGTGGAAAAGGCTTAAGATTAAAGTCAGATATTGAAAAGCCGCTTTATCCCTTAAATGATAAGCCATTGATGAGTTATGTTTTGGATAATATTAATGAATCAGAATTAATTGAAAAGACAGTTGTAGCAGTCAGTCCAAATGCTCCAAACACAAAGGAGTTTTTAATCAACGATTTGCACTTTTCAAATTTTGACAACTCTTTTTATGACAGTGATAAAAAGGATTATTATTTGGATACTTTAGGTAAAGGTTTTGTTGAAGATCTTTCCAATATTCTGGAAATTTTTGAGTCAAGGTCAAAGGATGACATTTTGATTTTCATCAATGCTGATTTGCCATTGGTTGGTGCCGATATTCTTGATGAAATTTTAAACTATTATTTAAGTCAAGACAAACCTGCATTATCAGTCTCAGTTCCAGTTGAAATTTTTGATGAATATGGGATAAATTATTCCTATGAATTTAATGGAAATGTCCCTTCAGGAATTAACATACTTAGGAGTGAAAATGTCGTTCAGGACGAGCAACTTTTAATTATTTCAAGGTATGAGTTAATTTTTAATGTAAATACTATCGAGACAGCTATATTAACCAATAAATTTTTATAATTTTCGTTAATTTTTAGATTTTTTGGGCAAAATTTTTAGTTATTTTTTCAGGTCTTATTTTGATTGAAAATAATTAAAAATTAGAAATTTTTTTAATTTTTTATTCTTTTTCATT
>JAILDN010000038.1 GCA_024689425.1 Methanobrevibacter sp. | reverse complement strand
TTTCTGGACTAATAGCTGCATTAACAGGACAAGCAATTACACAAATTCCGCATCCTAAACAATTATCTTGATTTACTTTAAGTTCCATCGAATCACCTAGTCTTTAATTGCATTTAAAGCATCTGTCCAAGTTGCTGAATTTGTAGGAGTGTTATTGATTTTAGTTCTTGTTACAGTTATTGCATCATTAGGACATGCTTTTGCACATGCTTTACATTTGATACAGTAATCCGGATATGCAACAATGTGGTCTAATCTTGAACCTGGACCAGTTGAAACTGGGAATGCTAATGCATTACATTTACAAATATCTACACAAGCACCACATGCTTGACATTTTTCTTGGTCGACTTCAATTGTACCTTCAAATGGTTTTTGAACTTTTGCTGCATCAGTTGGGCAGACTCCTTCACACCATCCACAGTAAACACATGCTTCACTGTCAATAACTGAGTTACCAGTAACAACAGCTTTTGAAAGGTCAATATCGTATTCGCCGTATGAACAAATTCTACATAATGCTTTAATAGCGTTAGTAGGACATGCTTTTTTACATACTAAACAGTAGACACATTTGCTGGTGTCGACTTCAATAGATTCTTTACCAGTTTCTTTGTCTACAACGATTGCTTCTGCAGGACATAATTCTTCACAGACGCCACAGTAAATACATTCGTTATCATCGATTTCGATTTCACCAGTAACTAAATCTGCACGGTCTGGTAATATTCTATCAATTGCGATAGCATCACGTGGACATGCAATTTCACATTTTTTACAGTATACACATTCATCATCATCAATTTCGGAAGATGCGATGTAGTGAGGATATGCTTCAATTTCGCTGATTGGTACGCCGTCAATAGTCAATACTAATGCATCAACTGGACATAATCCGCTACACATACCACATAATACACATTTGTCTTCATTAATACTAATCCTTTGAACATCAAATTCGTCATGGATGTTTTGTGCAATTTTGTCATGACCACTGAAGTAGACATTGTTAGCTACCTGTACACGAGAGTCAATAGCAATCTCGTTCAAGGTAATTGCACCAACAGGGCAAGTAGACTCACAAATTCCACATCCAATACAGACGTGGTCTTTGAAAGACAAGTTTCTTACTTCCTCCGCTGACCTTGTAATGTCAAAGTTATTGTCATTAACTTCTTTCAAATTTCTTATCATTATTAAATCTCCAAAATTTTAATTGAATTAGTTGGGCACTCGTCTATACATAACTCGCAACCACAACATAGTACGGAGTTTGCATGTGCTGTTAATGATTCTAACTTAATAGCTTTCATAAAACACACATTTACACATAAGCCGCAACCAATACAGGAATCTTCAATAGTTGCTTCATAGTTCTTCTCTCTGCAAATATTCACAATTTTTCGACTCTGTTCTGGTTCATCAAACACTGCTTTGGCCATTATTAAAAAATCTCTGGGAGATAGTTCTGTGATAGTACGTGCAACATCAATAGAGTTCCACGATAAGTTCCTACCATTCAAATAATGTGATATAGTGGATCTATCAACACCTAACTCGTCAGCAATCACCTGATGACTTTCACCAGCTTCTTTTAACTTAACCGCAGCCAGATATTTTAGACCAGATGCAATATGTTTTGGCATTTAAACCACCATGTGTAATGATATCACATATGTTTTCTTATATAAATATAGTTGCCTACTAGATTCGATTCAAAATACTTATATATAACTGTGTGGATACTACACTAAAAAATTGGCAAAAAATGATTAAAATTAATTAAATCAAAAAATATTTATTTTAAAAAAGTTTTAAAACTAAAATAGAAAAATTAAATAACAGATTATAAAACGGAGATTTGTTATCAATATGAATATTATTTTATATCGAGGTTTTTAGTGAATTTTGTAATAAAAATTAAAACAAAAGTATTAAAAAATGAGTAAAAATGCCAAAAATTTTTAGGATTAACTAAAATGTGTAGTAACTACACATCTCAATATTTTAATAATTTGAAAAATAAAGATATACTATAAAATAGGGGATTATAAAATGAAAATTGTTTCTATAGTTGGAAGAAAAAATACTGGTAAAACTTCACTAACGGTAAAAGTTATTGAAGAGCTAACAAACAGAGGTTACAAAGTTGCTTCCATAAAACATTCTCACCACACTATGGAAATGGATAGAGAAAATACTGATACTTGGAAGCATAAAGAGGCAGGATCAAAAGTTGTCGTTGGAATAGGTTCAACAACGTTTTTCAATGTTAGACAAGATTTGGAATTAAACAGATTACTTTACCTTATAAAACATATGGATAATATTGATTTTGTTGTAATTGAAGGATTTAAAAAATACAATTATCCGAAAATAGCTACTTCACCAGATGTCGTTGATGAATACACCATCAAACAGGTCGATTCATTCGCCATTACATCAGAAGGCGTCAGTGAATTGGTTGACCTAATAGAACAAAGAGGACATGACATTGTTGATACTTTATTCGCTAATAACTGTGGATTCAATAATGGTGAAGTCATTGCAAAAGAAATACGGGAAGGAAATTTAAAAGTAGAAGATTTAGATAAAGTAAATAGTTACCTGTCAATTGACAATAAAGTTGTCGGCCTAAACAGATTTGTCAGCGATTACTTAAAAAAAACTGTTTTAGGAATAATCAGTACATTAAACTTGGAAGAATATGACGTTAAAGATATTGAAAAAATTGAATTACTAATAAATAATAATATTGAAATTTCATCCCCTAATTTTTTAAAATGTGATGTATTAATCAATGCCCAAGAAATTGAAACAAATAACAAAGAAAAAGAAATTATTTCAAATTCTGTTAAAGCTATGATTAATTCAATAAAAACAAAAGGCAAAATAAAGACAATATCTATCGAAATAACAAATATTGAGAATAATGAAGTAATTAATTCTCCAATAACTCTTAAAACTAATGATAATCCTGTGATAATCAATGAATTTACACAAGGAATAATCAAAGAAACGACATTTGCAATCATGAATAGTATATATGATGGCAAAATTAATGAAATAAAAATTACTGTGGAAGTGTAATTATGTCTGAAAATGTAGTAAAAGATAAATTTGACAGACCAATCCTTTCACTTAGAATTACAATTACAAATAGATGTAATGTAAACTGTATTTATTGCCATCATGATGGAATGAGATCATCAAAAAGTGAAATGACACCAGATGAAATTTATAAAATATGTCAAATAGCTAAAAGAATTGGTGTTAGAAAAATAAGGCTTTCTGGTGGAGAACCATTAGTAAGAAAAGATATTGTTGAAATTGTATCAAAAATAAACAGTATTGGTTTTAAAGACATCTCCATAACAACTAACGGAATACTTCTTGAAAAATATGCTAAAGACCTGAAAGATGCCGGCCTTGATAGAGTAAATGTTAGTCTTGATACATTAAACCATGAAACTTACAAATTCATTACAACCAAAGATTATCTTGAATCCGCTAAAAAAGGAATTTTAAAAAGTGTTGAAGTAGGACTCTACCCTGTAAAAATCAATATGGTAATCATGAAAGGAATAAATGAACACGAAGTTAAAGATATGTTCAAATTCTGTAAAGACAATGATATAGTGCTTCAACTGATTGAATTAATTGAAAGTGAGAACTGTGATGATGATAAATTCTCAAGCGAATATCATTATAAGTTAGATATGATTGAAGAAAGATTGGCTGATATAGCTGATGATGTAAAAGAACGCAAGTTTATGCAAGGCCGTAAAAAATATTACATTAACGGTGGAGAAATCGAGGTAGTTAAGCCAGTTGATAACTCTAAATTTTGTGCAAATTGCACTAGATTAAGAGTAACGCCGGATGGTAAAATCAAACCTTGCCTGCTTAGAAATGATAACCTTGTAGATATAATCACCCACATTAGAAATAATGAAAGTGATGAAAAATTAGAAGAGATTTTTTTAAATGGTATTGATAAACGTGAACCATTCAATACTAGTGATTAAAAACTCTTATTTTCTCTTTTTTTGATAAGATAGAATTAGTTTTAAAATAAAAAAATAAAAAAATGAAAGAAAGGTGCACTAAAAAAAATAAAATAGAATAAAGCTAAATAGCTTTATCTATAATTTTTTAGCTTTTGAAATGTGTTCGGTGAATGGGATTCTGTCATCACTGTCGAATCCAGGTATGTAACCGTAAACTTCTCTTACTTTGTTGTTTACAGTACTCCATACTTTAGCTACAGGAATTTCACATGGACAGACATCACTACATTGACCACAGTTAGTACATGCGTCAACCATGTGCACCATACGAGTTAAGTGGAAGAATGGTGCTGCAGGAGTGTATCCACCAGGTACCCATTCAGGACCTTCAGCTTCAAGACAGCAGTCTTCACAGAAACATAAAGGACATGCTTCACGACAACCGTAACATTTCATACATTTGGAGAACTCTTCATCATATGCATGGAATACATCAATGATATCACCAGTAGTACCTGCATAGTCGACATCTTTCTTAGCTTGAGCTTGTTTGAGCATGAAGTTGTTGATGTTTTCTCTGATTTTTATACCTTTTTCAACAGGTTCAGTTACTTCGATTAAACCAGCGTCAATTACTTGGCCTAATACTTCAGCACCTTTATCAGTGAAAACTTCTACAAAAGTAGCTTTACCAGCTAATTCACCAATAACTCCCCAGTTACCTAAAGCTAAGTCAGAATTGGATGGGATTTTTAAGTTACATCTTTGACAGTTTTCTCTTCTACCCATACCGTCTTCTTCTAAGTCTTCGATACCGAAACCTTTTTCTTCACCATCAGCAGTTTCCATGATGAGTTTACCTTTAGAGATTTCTTCTTTTACAACATCTTTAGGATCTAATTCATAGACATCTCTAATCATGTTCATGGTTGGTACAGGAGGTAAGGTTCCTCCACAGTTAACACCAATCATAATGATGTTGTCGCCTATGATTTTTCCTCTTTTGATTAATTCTCTAATGGTCATTGCATCACATGGTTTACATGAAACTGCAATTTTCATATCTCTGCATCCGTCTAAGTATTTGTAAACGAATTTAGCTAAGTTTAAAGTACCACAGTGAATTGAACCAGCGGTTTTAATAACATCTTCTGGTTTAGTTACGAGGCATGGTACTCCATCATATAAATCGTGACCTTCTTCTACTCCAACAACTGCATCAACAGTACCACTTTCTAATAAGTATTTCATGATAGTAGTTACAACTCCACCATATTCACCTTTGGATTTGATGTCGTCGTTAGCAGAGTAAGCATAGTACATATCGTTAATTTTTGCGCTCATTTAAATCTACTCCCCATTTATTTTCCTACTTGTACGGTAGTAGTTGACATGTTTTCAGCTTTAATTTCAGTGTCAGTACCATCTTTGTAGACTTCTCCTTTCATTTCTACTTTTTCAGGGAGTTTTTCTACTTCAATAGCACAAGCTTTTAATTCAACCATTTTAGATTTAGGGTCGAAAGAATCGGAGTTAGTTAATACGTTAGCTGCACATTCTACAAAGTGCATTGGGATGTTTACAATACCTTCTCTGATGTCATCAGTTACACGAGCAGGGATTGCGATTTCTCCTCTTCTTGAGAAAGCTCTGACAACTTCACCGTTGATAATTCCTCTTTCTTCAGCATCTTTAGTGTTGATTTCAATGAAACCAGTTTTAACTTCGTTGGATAATGTTTCACATCTTCTGGTCATTGCAGCGTGATAGTGGAATAAAATCCTAGTAGTAGTTAATAATAATGGGTATTCATCATCTACAGTTTCAACAGGACCTTTGTGTTCTAATGCTTGGAATACACCTAAACCATCAGGGTGTGCAAATTTCTCTTTGTGCATTAATGGTTGACATGGGTCGTCTTCAGATGGACATGGCCAGTGAAGTGCTTCTGGAGTGTCTAATCTTTTACGGTCCATACCTGCCATGATTGGAGCACATTCTCTGATTTCTTCAAAGATGTCTTCAGCAGATTCGTAGTGGAATAATGGTCTTGGTACGCCCATTCTGACTGCGATTTCTTCCATAATTTTCCAATCTAACCATGCGCCTTCAGGTGGTTCTTGAGCTTTGTGTAAACATTGTACTCTTCTTTCACCACTGGTGAATGTACCTTCTTGTTCACCCCAACCTGCTGCAGGTAAAACAACATCAGCACATTGTGCGGTGTCAGTTAAGAAACATTCTTGTACAACTAACATTTCTAAGTTTTCAAGTGCTTCTTTTGTGTGTGCTACGTCTGCATCAGAGAGAACTGGGTCTTCCCCGTGGATGTATAATACTTTTAAGTCACCAGCATGAGCAGCATTCATCATTTCTACTAATGTTAAACCAGGAGTAGTTGGTAAGTTAACTTCGTAACCTTCTCCACTGTAGTAGTCATTGAACCATGCAGTAGTTTCTGGATCTTTAACTTTTCTGTATCCTACGTAATCGGAAGGTAATGCACCCATATCACAAGCACCTTGTACGTTGTTTTGTCCTCTTAATGGGTTTACACCAGTACCTTGTTTACCAATATTACCAGTTAACATTGCTAAGTTAGCAGTGGACATAACGTTGTCTGCACCGTGAGAGTGTTCAGTAATACCTAATGAGTATACGATAGCTGCTTTGTCAGCAGATGCGTATTCAACAGCTAATTTTTCAATTACTTCAGGTTTAATACCAGTAATTTCAGAAGCCATGTCTAAGGTGTATTTTTGAACAACTTCTTTCATTTCTTCGAAACCTTTAGTTCTGTTTTCGATGAATTCTTTGTCATGTAAGTCTTTATCGATGATAACTTTAATCATTGCATTCATTAAAGCTACGTCAGTACCAGTTTCAAATTGCACATATTCATCTGCGATTTTTGCAGTAGGAGTGAATCTTGGGTCTAATACAACTAATTTAGCACCATTTTGTTTAGCTTGAATCATTTTACGACCAAACAATGGGTGTGCTTCCATGTTGTTGGATCCAATACAGAATATGTAATCAGCTTCTTTAATACTGTCAAATCCGTTAGTCATTGCACCTGAACCGAAAGTGGTTGCAAGACCTGCTACAGTAGGACCGTGACAGATACGTGCACAGTGGTCTACGTTTTGAGTACCACAAGCTACTCTTGCTAATTTTTGAGTAATGTAAATGTTTTCGTTAGGTGAACGAGCACATGCATAGAATCCTACTTTGTTAGGATCTTCATCTGAAACTTCTTTGAGTTTATTTGCAACTAAATCTAATGCTTCATCCCAAGAAGCTTCTCTAAATTCACCATTTTCTTTTATTAATGGAGTAGTTAATCTATCTTCTCTGTTAATAAATTCATATCCAAAGTTTCCTTTTGGACATACTTTACCCTCATTTACAGGGTGTCTTTTGTAAGGTTCTACACCAACAATTTTACCATCTTTAACTACGAAATTAATTCCGCAACCGGTACCACAGTATGGACAAATTGATGGGACATATTTAATCTCAACCATTTTTTAATCTCCAAAATATATTTTTCTATAAAATATAATAATAAGAAGCAAAAAATTGCTTCTTTATTAATAAACTACTAGCTTATTCTTTAAGGTAAGTGAACCAATATATACATGCAACAAAGATTGCTCCACCAATGATGTTTCCTATAGTAACTGGAATCAAGTTGTTTACAATAATAGTAGTCCAAGTTACACCAGGTGCGTGTAAGAACATACCTAATGGTATGAAGAACATGTTTGCTACACTGTGCTCAAATCCTATACATACAAACGCCATGATTGGGAACCAAATACCAACGATTTTACCGATGATATCGTCGGATGCGTTAGCTAACCATACAGCTAAACATACCAACCAGTTACATCCAATACCTTTAATCAAGGCAGCGTCAAAGGCTAATTTTACTTTACCTGCCGCTACTGTTGTTGCTTTTTTAGCGATGACTGGGTCAGATACAATTCCGCCCATGTAAGCGAGTACATAAGCAACGAATAATGCACCTACGAAGTTGAAAATCCAACTGATTACCCAGTTTTTAGCGAGACCGCCAATAGATGCGGTACCATCTAAAACACCTAAGGTCATAAACATAACGTTTCCGGTGAATAATTCAGATCCTGCAAGAACTACAATAATCAAACCTACAGGGAACACTGCACCGAATATAAACTTTTGTAAACCGATAGGTTTACCAAAACCTGCGCTTGCTACTACAGCTAATAATCCACCAAATGCAATATATGCTCCTGCTAAAAAGGAGAGCAATACTACATTAGAAATTTTTGCTGAGTCTTTTGCTCCAGCAGTTGCGGAAATTGCTTTCGCAGTATCTACTGGACTTTTAAAAGATGAACTCATAATCTAACCTCTTTTATCCCCTTATAAATTAATTTATAGAAATTTCATAATACATATGAATATACAAAATATTCAATTTACTGTATTATGATTATTATATATTATATCCATATATAAAAAAGGTTTGTCCTTAGAAGCTAAAACATAGATTTAAATACTATTAAGTAAAAAAAAATAAT